>CAZPTW010000018.1:0-15014 GCA_964589235.1 uncultured Smithella sp.
GCGACCTCGGAAAAAAAAGCCCTGGGCTGGTATCTCGACGGCGACGTTTCGGCTGTGCTGGGGACGCACACCCACGTCCAAACGGCGGATGAAGAGATTCTGCCGGGCGGGACGGCCTATATCAGTGATGTCGGCATGACCGGACCGTTTGATTCGGTGATCGGCATCAGAAAAGAAATGATCATTGAACGGTTCTTGAACGGGATGCCCAACAAATTTGATGTTGCCAAAGGCGATATTCGACTTCAAGGCGTCCTCATGGATATCGACGCGCAAAGGGGCAAGGCACGCACCATCGAGAGGGTGAGTGTCAAACTCAGGGACTAAAGGAGTCAGCATGAAAACCGCGTATGACATCCTCAAAGAAAGGGGATTTGTCGAACAGATAACAGACGAAGAACGGATTACGGATCTCTTTGCCAAAGGTCCCGTCACGTGTTACATCGGGTTTGATCCGACCGCCGCCAGTCTTCATATCGGGTCGCTCGTGCCGATCATGGCGCTCGCGCACATGCAGAAAAGCGGCAACCGGCCGATCGCGCTCGTCGGCGGCGGCACGGCGATGATCGGCGACCCCAGCGGCAAGACGGAAATGCGCCAGATCATGACCCGTGAGCAAATCGATTACAACGCCCAATGCCTGGGCAAACAGTTGTCGAAGTATCTCGATTTTTCGGACGGCCGAGCGCTCCTTCTGAACAATGCCGACTGGCTGACGAAAATCAACTACATCGAATTTTTGCGTGACATCGGGCGGCATTTCAGCGTCAATCGGATGCTTGCGGCGGAAAGTTACAAGATCCGTCTGGAAAAGGGGCTCAACTTCATTGAATTCAACTACATGCTGCTGCAGGGATATGATTTTTGGTATCTCTTCAAACATCACGGTTGTGAGCTGCAAATGGGCGGCAACGACCAGTGGGGGAACATGCTGGCCGGCACCGAACTGATCCGCAAGATCGAGTCCAAAGACGCTCAAGCCGTCACGTTTCCGCTCATCACGACATCGCTTGGGCAGAAGATGGGCAAGACGGAAAAGGGGACGGTTTGGCTCGATGAGCACCTCACGAAACCCTATGAGTACTATCAATACTGGATCAATTGCGATGACGCCGATGTGGAGCGATTTCTGAAGCTCTTCACCTTTCTCCCCTTGGAGGATATCGACGTCGTCAAGACACTGTCCGACGCCCGACTCAACATGGCCAAGGCTGTTTTGGCCTATGAAGCCACCAAGGTCACGCATGGCCGTGACGCCGCAAGGGCTGCATGGCGCGCATCGATGGACGCTTTCCATTCCAAACCGGTCGATCCGGATTTGTTTCCGTCCAGCGATATTCCGCGCGAATCACCGCAATCCGATACATCCGCCATTCCTCGGTATAAGGTGACGTCAAAGGACTTGGAAACCGGTTTGCTGCTGTCTTCGCTTTGCGCGAAGTCGGGGCTGACGCAATCCATGTCCGAGGCCAAACGTCTCATCGAACAAGGCGGCCTCTACGTCAATGAGCGCCAGGTGAAATCAATGGATGAGACGCTGTCCATCGATGATTTCGGCGCAATGAGTGAATTAAGGATCCGCAAGGGAAAGAAGAAGTACCTCATCGTGGAACGAATCGCTTAGCCTCAAGGTCGAAAGCAAAGAGAATATCCGCGGCGAGTGGACGCGACGATTCCCCGCGAAGGTGTTTCAGAAGAATGCGGCCTTGAAGCCGGGGTCGTTTAAAATCGTCTGAATGGTCAAATTGATCAAGTCATACCCCCTCTTTTGGAGAGAGGCGGGGGTCCGATCCGTGGCAGGCGGAATGCCGACGGTCATCTCCTTTTCAAAAATCGCTTCCTTGTTTTCAAAGAGAGTCAGTTTAAATGTCACGTGATCCTCGTCGAGCGATAAAAAAATGATCCATACCTCCGGGATATCCGCGTTGCACCGCGCCAAGGTTTCGATGCCGACAGATTCAAAAGCCTTTTGGTAGGCATACCAAAAAAAGCTTGGGATAAGCTGTACATGCGTGTTGGCGCGATTGGACAACAGATACTGCACCCGATTGTCTTTGCTGTAATATGAAAAATTCGTGGTATTGCGTGCATCATTGCGGATATTGGCCAGGCACATCTTCTTGCCTTTGTACTCGGGAATGGATACGTTCACCTGCGGCGTGTACTCCTTGAGATAAAGGTGAATGGTGTATTCTTTGAGATCGGCGTTTAAGTTGACCACCGGCGAGCAGGCGCAAACGAGCGCCCAAAAACACAAAAGGGGTGCAAAAGAGAGAATGTGTCGAAGTCGTCCGGCCATGAGGGGCTCCTTTTAAAATTTGAGTCGATTTTCTTTGGCTGTCAAAACAGGGTCCCCCTTCTTTCCGCGGGGGGGACAAAACAATCCCCTTTATTTTTCAATCCCCATTCATCGGGGGAGATTGAAAGGATGCTTTCTGGCATCTTAAACGAATCCAAAATACATTGCAACCGTCTCTTGTGATGCAGGGAATCGACCACATGTCGCCTTCTTCGGCACGTTGACGGCATGAGGGGATCAGGTCTTGGCGGGCGGAGATCCAAGATGGCGTTTGACGGCGTCGGTCTTATGAAAGAAAAGGCAACGGCTTGTCCAGCCGATAAACCAGCGCCTGGCATACAGCCAGAAGTTTTCCCGTGTCATCGGTTGCGCGAATGTCGTAGGCGGCGGTCCGTTTCGTTTGGTTGATTTCAGACGCCTGAGCCGTCAAGCGGGCACCCGAAGCCGGCGAGGTCAAATATTGGACGCTCATGCCGAGCGCCACAGCCATCGTTCCGTGGGAATTTGACGCGACTTCAAAGGCCGCGTCCATCAAAGAAAAAATTGCGCCTCCATGCGCCATGCCGAACATATTTTCCACATCCGATGTGAATGTCATGTCCACTTTCGCATATCCCTCGTCGAGCTCGATCAAGTTGAACCCGAATTTACGCGCAAATGGTTCCTCCGAAAATTTTTTCGAGATGGCGGCTTTGACAAGTTCGTTCATGGCGCTTTCCTTTTACGTGGTGAAAGTTTTGTGGTCGCCCCGCGCCAGGTGCCGTTCAATGAACGTGACGAAAACGGTCTTGGCGGTTGAGCCGATTCATTTCAGACAACAATTCGATGGGGGCTGTCAAGAAAAAACGCACGGTGACATCGCCCTTTTGTTTTCCCCTTGGAGGTGATACATTGCAGGGCACCTGTTGCAAGGGGGAGATTGAGCGGGGGAACTGGAAATGATGAGAAAAAAGTCAAAGGTCATGCTGGAGGAAGAGATCGCCTTGCTCCGTCAGCGGATCGCCGAGCTGGAGAAAAATGAAGGGCGGCTCAAAGAAATCGAAAAGATGACCCAAGCACGCAAAGAACGCCTGAAATATCAATACCGTTACACGAACATTCCGACCATCACGTGGCAGAAGAAAGGAACCGATTTCATCGTCGCCGATTACAATATCACGATGGAGACATTTACCGATGGATTGATCGGGAACTTTTTGGACAAGCCGGCGAGTGTGATTTACCAGGACCGCCCCGACATCCAGGCGGATTTGCACAAATGTTTTAATGAACACATCATTATCAAACGCGAGACGCCCTACAGGATGTTCACCAAGCAAACCGAGAAGATCATCGTCTTTACTTTTGTGTATATGCCGCCGGACGCCGTCATCAGCCACATGGAAGATATCACGGAACGGAAAATGGCGGAACTCAAACTCTTGAAGTCCGAACGGCAACTGCGCGCGCTTTCTGCACAGCTCATCAGCGTCGAAGAGCGCCAAAAGAAGCACATTTCCCGCGAGCTCCACGATAGCATTGGACAGTACCTGACGGCTATCAAATTCAGCATGGAGAACACCCTTCAGCAGCTTGTCGAAAAGCAGGACATCGCGAAATCCGTTCAGCTGTTGGAGAGCGGAAAAAATTTGCTCAAACAAACCATTGAGGAAGTGCGACGAATCATGATGGATTTAAGACCGTCCATGCTCGACGATCTTGGAATTCTATCGACCATCTCCTGGTTTTGCCGCGAATTTCAAGCCGTCTACGGCGGTGTATCGGTGAAGCAGGACATTCAAGTCGCGGAAGACGACATTCCGGAACCGCTGAAAATCATTATTTACCGGATTTTGCAGGAGGCGCTCAACAACGCCGCCAAACACAGCGGGGGAAGTACAATCGCGGTCAGTCTCAAGCAAGTTGACGGCCGCCTGGAATTCTCCGTGGAAGACAACGGCAAAGGATTCGATCTGAAGCAGGTTGCCAGAAATTATGATATTCCCGTCATGGAAGGACTGGGGCTGCTCAGCATGCGTGAACGCGCGGAATTGAGCGGGGGGACCTTACGCATCAAAACCGAACCAGGATCGGGAACCGCTGTCATTGCAAGCTGGGGATTGCGCTGAAAGCTACGTTTCTACTTGCGGATCGGGGGCCGATCTTTTGAAGCGCCCGGTGTCCATCAACGTCTGGAAGATGTCCCTTGCTGGATTGGGAAAAAATATCCGGTCAAGAGGGAAGGGAAATGGTGTCCGGGTCGATTTGAAAAGTTTGAGAAAGAGGGGGTTGGGGATCTTCACGTCCCGAAAGAGTCAGAATCTTCCCGATCATTTACTTGTTGACCAGCCCCTTTTCGATGGCGTACGAGGTCAAGGCCGATGCGGTGTGCAAGTCAAGTTTCTTCATCAGATTTTCCCTGTGCTTTTCGACGGTCTTCAAACTGATGCAGAGATCGTCGGCGATCTGTCTGTTTTTGTATCCTTCCGCAACGAGTTTCAAGATTTCGCGTTCCCGCGAGGTCAGGGTGTCCCAAACGGTTTGTGGGGCGGTTGTGTCGTTTTGTTTTCCTTTGATATAGCCTTCGATGACTTTGCCGGAAATTTCAGGGCTTAAATAATTTTTTCCCAAAAGCACGTTCTTGATGGCCATCAGAAACTCGGCATGGTTCGCCTCTTTGAGGATGTAGCCGTCTGCTCCGGCCTGAAGGCTGGCCAGGACGTATTCTTCCGTTTTATAGACGGTCAGAACAAGAATCTTGATATCCGGACATTGTCGTTTGATTTCCTTGATGGCTTCGATCCCGTTGAGTTTCGGCATGGAGAGGTCCATGAGCATCAAATCGGGCTTGAGGTCGATGGCGATCCGGATCGCTTCTCGTCCGTCTTCGGCTTCGCCGACCACCTCCAAATCGGCGCTCGATGAGAGCAAGGCCTTGAGTCCCTCACGAAGAATGGTATGGTCTTCGGCGATAATGATTTTCTTTCGCACCGTATGGGTCATCGTTTTTCCCCGTTCTCCTTCCCGGTCGGTTTCTCCTTGTTCTTCCGTCATCCGATCTGACCGTCGCACCACGTTGTCTTTTGGATGCGCCGTTCCTTTATCATGGGATCTGCCGTTCGTAAAGTCTGAAGCAATGATCTTCGTCTTCGGGGACCGGATGGAAAAATCCGTAAGAATTTATCCCGATCTGCGGTTCTCACCTGATTTACTTCGCCTGTGTTTTTGCGTAGCCTCTGCATCAGGATAACATAAAGTACACGAGTATCGGCGATGAACTGGCTTTTGAAAATCATGATCATCGATAACAACCGGACCTTTGGACATTATCTGTCCGATTTCTTGCAGATGAACTTTGCCTGTGTGGTCAAGATCCTAAGCGGCGACGAAGAAAACATGCTCGATGATTTCAAAAAGTTTTCCCCTGACGTTCTTTTTTTGGATGTTCAGTCTGCAGAAAAAAAATTCATGGCGTATACAAAAAATTTCAAGGCGTGCCGTCGGGACGTGCATATTATCTGGATTACAAGTTGCGACCAGCCGGAATACACCCAGAAAGCGAAAGATCTCGGCGTCGTTTGTTGTCTGTCCAAAGATGCCATCACGTCCAACAGTGTGATCAATTTGGTCCGCATGGTTTACAGAGACGATCGTGTTTTGCCTGGTCCAAAGACACGTCAAAAAGATTGAAAAAAGGCAAAAAGGTATGAATTTCCAAAACTTGATTTTTTCGGTGGTGGAGACTGAAGCCACCATCGCGTTCAGTCGTCCCGAAGCGCTAAACGCCATGAACGCAAAGCCCCTCATCGAACTTCAAGACAGTGCCTCCGCCTGCGGGAACGATCCGGAAACAAAAGGCGTCACTCTCACGGGCCAGAAAACGAAAGGCGGGGTTCGGCCAACCGGAAATGCTCTTGGGGATCACTTCGTACCTCAGGAAACGTTGATGTCCGAGACGAGAAAATTCGGTGCAGCACCGGCTGTGCGGCCGAGCATGGCATCAATTTCGGGATGGATGCGTCGCTCGACGCCGCGCTGCGGCACGGATGAGCGGCGATTTAGGGTGCCTGGAGGGTTGAAAATGCGAACCGTCAGAGAAGGAAATAAGGGGTTGACCGGATTTACAAAAAAAGAGGTTTTTCATATTCTGGCGATGAACAGAGGGGTATTGATGAACACTCGCCGACCGGCCATTTTGCGATCCATGTTTTCTGGTTGTCCAGAGGCTTCCTTCCTCCTCGGTGGACAGCGGAAAACATGGATCCAGATGGCAAACCTGAAGAGGACCGCTGCCAGGAAACCGCCGAAGGGCCGATCGATCATGGGGGAATTTCAAAAGTGTCGGGTCAATCCAGCCCGATATAAGGAGAATCAAGAATGGACAAAAAGTTGAAAGATGTCGTCATTGTGTCCGCCTGTCGGACGGCGATCGGCCGGTTCGGTGGTTCACTGAAAGATTTGAATGGTCCGGCAATCGCCAGCGTCGCCATGAAAGGTGCGATCGAACGTGCGGGAATCGACGCCGGGTTGATCGATGATGTCCGTTTCGGTTGCTGCTGTGAACATCACGATTGCCTCAATATCGCCAGGGTGTCATCCCTTTTGGCCAATATCCCGGATACCGCCAATGCCGTAACCGTCAACCGAGTGTGCATTTCCGGAATGGAGGCGGTCGTTTCCGGAATGGCCATGATCCAGGCGGACCTGGCCGATGTGGTTTTGGGCGGCGGCGTCGAACACATGTCCGGTGTCCCCTACGCGCTTTCCAATGCCCGGTGGGGATATCGTCTCCAGGACCAAGTGCTCGAAGACGCTTTGCAGCGCAAATTGCATTGCGGGTCGAGGCTGCTGCCCGGACCGGAGAAAGGCCCGGTCAAATCCGGGATGCCCGTCGATCTTTATAAAGGAAAACCTTACATCATGGGGCTCACAGCGGAATTTGTCGCCCAGATGTTGAATATTTCCCGTGAAGAAATGGATGAAATCGCCCTGCGCAGCCACAACAACGCAGAGCGGGCCACAAAAAACGGTGACTTTGCCGACGAAATTGTTCCCATTACAGTTCCCGGTCCAAAAGGAAAACCCCCCATCGTGTTCGACAAAGACGAGCACTTCATGCCGGGGCTGACGATGGACAAACTGGCTGCCCTCAAACCGGCCTTTATCCCCGAAGTCGGCAAAGTCACCGCAGGAAACGCCTCTGGCCTAAACGACGGCGCAAGCGCGATGCTCTTGATGTCCTCTGCGAAGGCGAAAGAACTGGGCATTAAACCGATCGCCCGCATCCGCGGGGTGGGTTATGGTGGATGTCATCCCTCCGTCATGGGGACAAGCCCGATTCCCGCTGTTCATCAACTGCTGGGAAGGACCGGTTTGAAAATATCCGACTTTGAGCAAATTGAAGTCAACGAAGCCTTCGCGGCGCAGTATTTGTCGTGCGAAAGAGGACTGGGATTGAATCGTGACATCACGAACGTCAACGGCTCCGGTATCGGTTTGGGGCATCCGATCGGGTCCACGGGCAGCCGCATTATGGTCACGCTGCTTTATGCAATGAAGAAGCGGGGGAAAACTCTTGGGTTGGCGACGCTTTGCGGCGGCGGCGGGGTGTCGATGGCGACGGCTCTGGAACTTTTATAGGACACCACAGCCGGTCCGATGGTTGCCCTGGGGCGGAAATGAACAACATGACATGAAGGTCAAAGAGAAAAGGAGAACCACATGGATTTTAATTTATCCGAAGAACTTCAGATGCTGAGGGACATGGCCTATAAATTCGGCCAAGCCGAAATCGCGCCGGTCGCCCATGAAGCCGATGTCCAGGAGAAGTACACCCCGGAGGTTCGCATGAAAGCCGCCGAAAACGGCCTTTTGGGCGCATGGATTCCGGAAGCGTATGGGGGGCCGGGGGTGGGATTTTTGGGACACACCTTGGTTACGGAGGAGTTGTCCAAGGCCTGCATCGGGATTGGATTGAACCTTTACGGCGCTTGTTTCGGAGCCCAAAACATTTACCACTATGGCACGGAGGACATGAAAAAAAAGTACCTTCCCCCGATCTGCACCGGGGAGTACGTCTTTGCCGGAGCGTACACGGAGCCCAATGCGGGCACCGACGTGGCGGGCTATAAGACCCGGGCTGTCTTGGACGGTAAAGAATGGGTCATCAATGGCAACAAAATGTTCATCACCAACGGCACGCATTGCACGCACATGGTCGTTCAAGCCATCACCGAACCGGAGGCCAAAAAACACGCAAGCTTCAGCCAAATTCTCGTGCCGGCCGACGCCAAAGGCATCACCCGCACCAAATTACACGGCAAACTGGGCCTGCGCGCAAGCGATACCGCGGAAATTGCATTGGAGGATGTTCGAGTGCCGGCGGAGAATCTGATCGGAACCCGTGGCAGAGGTTTCTATCAGTTGATGCATTTCTTCGACGTGACGCGCATCATGATCGCCGCCCAGGCGCTGGGACTGTCCGAAGCCTGTCTGGCCGCGTCCGTCAAGTATGCCAAGGAAAGAAATGTCTTTGGAGCGCCCTTGGGATCCTTCCAGATCACGATGCAGAAACTGACCGAAATGGCGATCAAGATCGAAGCGCTCAGAGGTCTCGTTTACAAATCCGCCTGGCTCGTGGATAACGGAACCCCGGACTATCATCTGGCCGCCATGGGAAAATATTTGGGCGGTCAAACGGCGGTCTTCTGCGCCAACGCGGCGGTCGAAATTCACGGGGGCTACGGCTACATGGATGAATACGAGGTGCAGAAGTGGTACCGGGATGCAAAAATCCTCGAACTCTATGAAGGGACGAAGGAAGCGGAAATCATGACCATCGGCAAAGTTCTACAAGCAAAATAGTCTTTCCAATCCCCCTCTCACTATTATGCTTGTCAAGGGGCCGGCCCAGCCGGCCCTTTTTTTGTCCGACCCGCGCGGAGACCAAGGCCGCCGTACTTCACCTTGGGTGCCTTCCCCGTGAATATAGGGTGCGTCCAAGGAAAGAATACGGGAACCGTAGGCAAAAAATGAGGTCTTAACCGAATTTACCGCACGTCCGCTTCCTGATACGGTGAGGCCGTAATTGATTTAGAAAGCGCATCGGGGGAAGGTCCCCCGCGAGGAATGAGACGTCCGATCGCCGAACGGCAAGTGGAGATTCAAAGCGACGCGAAAGGAGACCACGATGAAAGAGATCAAAAAGGTTTGTGTATTGGGCGCCGGACTGATGGGAAACGGCATCGCGCAGGTGTGTGCACAGGCGGGAATGGACGTAACGCTTCGGGATATCGAACAGAGATTCATCGACGGCGGGATGAAGACCATTCAGAAAAATCTGGCCAAGGATGTCGAGAAAAACAAGAAAACCCAAGCAGACATGGAGGCAGTCCTCGCACGGATCAAACCCACCTTGGATCTCAGAGAAGCGGCGACAGGCGCTGACGCGGTGGTCGAGGTGGTGATCGAGGTGATGGAAGTCAAGAAGAAGGTCTATCAAGAGCTCGATCAGATCGTCCCGGACGATTGCCTCTATTTCACCAATACCTCGGGGTTGAGCATCACGGAGATGGCCGCCGTCACAAACCGTCCGGATAAAATGATCGGGACGCATTTTTTCAACCCCGTTCCGGTGATGAAGCTGTTGGAGGTGATTCGGGCGCATCAGACGTCGGATGAAACGCTGGCAGCCGCGATGGCTTGGGGCGAGAAACTGGGCAAAGAGTGTATCATCGTCAAAGAAGCACCGGCGTTTGCCGTCAATCGAATCCTCTGCACCATGATCAACGAAGCCTTTTACGCGCTTGACGAGGGGATTGCGACGGCGGAAGACATCGACCGCGGCATGGTGTTGGGGTGCAATCATCCCATCGGTCCCCTGGCGTTGTCGGATCTGATCGGCAACGATACGTTGCTTAGGGTGATGGAAGGTTTGCATCGAGAGCTGGGCGACAAGTATCGTCCTTCGCCGCTCTTGAGAAAACTTGTCCGCGCCGGAAACCTCGGAAGGAAATCCAGTCGAGGTGTTTACAACTATTCATAGCCGTTGAACGAGCCTGATCTTCTTTTTGAAGACGTGCTTTTTCAATGAATGACCTCTTGAGGAAGGAAATGAAAAAATATGAGAAATGTTTATGAAGAGTACAAGCAAAAGTTGGTATCAGCGGAGGAAGCGGTCAGTTATGTCAAGTCCGGCGATAGAATATTTTACAGCGAATTCGAGATGATTCCGGAATCGCTGGATGCGGCGCTGGCCCAAAGGATTTCCCAGCTCAAAAACGTTGAGCTCAGATGCGTCTGCACGTCCCGGATTCCGAAGGTGGTGGAAGCCGACCCGAAACGCGAGCATATCGTCATGAACGACTGGCACTTGTCCACGGCGGGTCGCCGTCTCCATGATCAGAATCTGTGCAATTATATTCCGTTTTCCTATCACCAAGGTCCACGAACGATTCGGAAGTATCTGGATTTCGATTGCGCCTTCATCTTGGTCGCGGAGATGGATAAAAACGGGTATTTCAACTATGGGCTTTGCAATTCCATAACGGGTGCGGTCATCGACAAGGCCAAGAAAGTGATTGTGGAGGTCAACAAGAATGTCCCTTATTGTTATGGGGGCAATCGGGAGTCTGTTCATATTTCACGGGTTGACCTGATTGTGGAAGGCGCCAATCCCCCGTTGGCCGAGGTTCCGCCGATGTCCCCCAAGGAAGCGGACCGCCGGATGGCGGAGATCATTCTCAAGGAAATTCAAGACGGTTCGTGCATCCAGTTGGGAATCGGGGGGCTTCCAAACCTCATCGGCCAGATGATCGCGGAAAGCGACTTGAAAGATTTGGGCATCCACACCGAGATGATGTGCGATTCCGTCGTCGACCTGTACAACGCCGGTAAAATCACCGGCAAATACAAGACGGTGGATCGTGGGAAAATCGTTTATACCTTCGCGATGGGAACGAAAAAACTCTATGAATTCCTGGATCACAATCCGACATGTTCCTCCTATCCGGTAAGCATCACCAACGATCCCCGAATCATTGCCGTCAACAACAAGGTGGTGGCGATCAACAACGCCATTGAGGTGGATTTATATGGGCAGGTCTGTTCGGAGGCGTCCGGGTTCGACCAGAAGACGGGAACCGGCGGGCAGCTGGATTTTATCCTGGGCGCGTTCGAATCCAAAGGTGGCAAGGGGATCATCGCGTTGAGCTCCACTTTTAAGGATAAGGAAGGCAAGCTTCACTCCCGTATCGTTCCTTTTGTGGAGCCGGGGACCATCGTGACCGTTCCCCGTTCCGTGGTGCAGTACGTGGCGACGGAGTTCGGGATTGTTCAATTGAACGGTAAATCGACGTGGCAGAGGGCCGAAGCGCTCATCAGTATCGCGCATCCGGATTTCCGCGAGGCTCTGATCAAAGAGGCCCAGAAAATGAAAATATGGCTCAACGGCCGGAAGAAGGACGCCTGCTGAGCGGTGGCGAGGGATGTTCTGTCCTCGTAAACGAGCGGCAAGGGAGAGATCATGGACCTGGAAAAGTGGAGAAACATATATCCGGAAAAGTTTGTTCCCGAGCATGTGATATTCGGCCGCATTCATCGGGGGGATACGATTTTCATCGGATCGGCCTGCGCAGAGCCACAACATCTGGTGCAGTCTCTGATCCAGTATGTCAAGTCGAATCCGAAAGCTTTCTGTGATGCCGAAGTTCTCCACATCCGGTCGCTGGGGGTCGCGCCGTACGCCACGGAGCGGTTCAAACAACACTTTCGTCACAATTCCTTTTTTATCGGCGATAGCACACGGGATGCGATCAATCAAGGCGTGGCGGATTATACCCCCATCTTTTTGTCTCAGACACCGAAACTTTTTGACCGGGGGATGGCCCGCGTTGACATCGCGCTCATTCAAACGTCTTTGCCGGACAATCTGGGATATGTGAGCTTAGGGATCAGCGTGGATATCATCAAGGCCGCCGTCAAAAGGGCGTCCGTGGTGGTGGCCCAGGTCAACCGCTTTATGCCGCGCGTTCATGGGGATTCGTTCTTGAACATCAAGGATATTGACTACATTGTTCCCCGTGACGAATCCCTTCTCGAGTACAGCCCGGAGGCGGAGACGGATATCGCCTGCCGTATTGGGAAATATGTCTCGCGCCTGGTGGAAGATGGAGACACCATCCAAGTCGGTTACGGGAAAATTCCGAACGCCGTCTTGCAGCATTTGGCCGGCAAGAAGCATTTGGGTGTGCATACAGAGCTGATCACCGACGGGATTGTGGACCTGATGAAGAAAGGCGTCATCGACAATTCGCTGAAAAACATCAACCCCGGGAAAACCGTGACCACCTTTTGCATGGGACAGCAATCGACCTATGAATACTTGCATGACAATCCGGCCATCGACTTCCGAACCATCGACTACACCAACAATCCCATGATCATCGCCCAGCATGATCGGATGACGGCCATCAATACCGCGTTGGAAATCGATCTAACCGGTCAGGCGACGGCGGAATCCATTGGTCATGTTCAGCACAGCGGGGTGGGAGGACAGGCGGATTTCATGCGCGGTGCGGTCTTGTCACGGGGCGGCAAAGCCATTTTGGCCCTGCAGTCCACGGCGGCCTCCGGCGTCGTTTCCAGGATTGTCCCCTCTCTTCGCGAAGGGGCGGGAGTGACGCTCACGCGCGGCGACGTTCACTATGTGGTGACGGAATACGGTATCGCCTACCTCCACGGCAAGAATGTCCGAGAGAGGGCGATGGAATTGATTTCGATTGCACACCCCAAGTTTCGGGAGGGACTGATCCAAGAGGCGAAGAAACGGAAGATGATCTATTTCGATCAGCATTTCATTCCGGGCACGCGGGGGGAATATCCCGAGCATCTGGAGTACCATAAAGTGACAAGGAAGGGGCTGGCGCTTTTCTTCAGGCCGATCAAGATCAGTGATGAGCCGCGCCTGAAGGAATTCATATATTCCCTGTCGGATCAAAGCCTGTATCGGCGCTTCATGTCGCATCGAAAAGACATGCCGCACGAAGTGCTGCAGTCGCTGGTGATTATCGATTACACGATGGAGATGGCGATACTGGCGGTGATCCCCAGGGGCGAAAAAGAAGAAATCGTCGGCGTCGGCAGATACTATATCGACTCCTCCCGTCATACCGCCGAGGTGTCTTTCGCCGTTCGGGATTCTTATCATAACCAGGGGATCGGTTCGGAACTTTTGGCGTACTTGACGTATTTGGCCAAGCGGCAGGGCCTTTTAGGCGTCACGGCGGAGGTTCTCCCCGAAAATCATCCGATGCTGCATGTGTTCGAAAAAGGTGGATTCGATCTTGAAAAGAAAAATATCGACGGTCTTTGGGATTTAAAGATTACCTTCCGGGATTGAACATCGGGGCTCGGGACCCAGACCGACAATAATGAGGAAACGCCGGCGCGGAAAGTGGAAAAAGAGTCGGGCGAAACGGGAAGTGTTTATGAGTATTCCATACATTGAAACCAACGAAGCGGGTTGCCGTGACTGTTACCGGTGCGTGCGTCACTGCAATGTCAAAGCCATCCGGTTTCGAAACGGCCAGGCCCAAGTCGTTCCGAGGCTTTGCATCATCTGCGGCATGTGTATCCGTGTGTGCCCTCAGAAAGCCAAAAGCATCCATAGCGCCATGGAGGATGTCCAGAAAGCGAAAAAACAAAATCGGCGGTTGATTGCGTCGGTTGCGCCGTCGGCTGCCGCTTACTTCCATATGAAGAACTTTGCGGAGATGGAGAAGGCTTTAATGGATCTCGGTTTCTCCGCCGCAGAAGAAACATCCGCCGCCGGAGCGATCGTGGGACTTGCTCACCAAGAATACGTGGCGAGCCATCCGGAGCACCTGCCTGTGATCACGTCATCCTGCCCTGTGATCATTAATTTAGTCCAGCAATATCATGCCGATTTGATCCCCCATTTGGCTCCGTTGGTGTCACCCATGATCGCTCACGGTCGGCTTTTGGCTCAAAAATATGGGCCCGATGCCTTCATTGTTTTCATCGGTCCTTGTCTGGCGAAAAAGATGGAAATATACGACAAAGCCGTCTCCGGTGTGATTCACGCCGCTATGACGTTTCGCGGGTTGGAGGAGTCGTTTGCAGCTGCGGGGCTGCCGTACCGGTCGAGACCTGAAGATCTGGAAACCCAGCCGGCTGAAGGGGCTAGGGTCTTCCCCCTGCAAGGGGGGCTGATCGGTGTCTCGCCGGATGACGTTCTGATGCTCGATCAGACGATGGCTGTTGCCTCGGGGCTGGATGACTGCCAGGAGGTTCTCAAAAGCATTCGCGCCGGGCGGGTGAAGAAGGAACTGGTGGAATTGATGGCCTGCAAAGGGGGGTGCGTGAACCGGCAGAGATTGTCGGACTTGGAAGAGGAACCGGTCAGTCAAAAAGAACTGGCGGCGTCGATTCCCCGATCCTCGTGGCCGTCGTTGACGCGGACCTTCAAGGACAGGCAGGTCAAAATGCCTACGTTCAGTGAAGAGCAAATCCAATCGGTGATGCGGAAGGTCAACAAGTACAACGCCGTCGATGAGCTCAACTGCGGTGCCTGTGGTTATGCGACTTGCCGGGAGAAAGCCATCGCCACACTGCGCGGCATGGCGGAAGCGACCATGTGTATCCCCTACATGCGGCACTGTTCCGAATCGATCCATCAATTTGTCATGGATGTCGCGCCGAACGCCATCATTATCGT
>CAZPTW010000019.1:0-14538 GCA_964589235.1 uncultured Smithella sp.
ATCCCCTCGAGGCTTTCATTTCAGAAGACATGTTGCGCGTTACGCCCAGGGTGTCGAACGCGGGCGTCGCCCAATGTCGACACACCATTTTATTGCTGCTTGAACTCAATGACCATGACCGCAGTCCGGAAAAAATCATTGAAACTCTGTTGAACAGGGGCGATTATCGTACATATCTGCAGGATACGTATTCCGACGCATCCGTCCGGGAAGAGGATCTGATTCAATTGGGGCGCTTTGCGGCCAAGTTCGAAAGGCTGGAGGACTTCATCAATGAAATGGCCCTGCTGAGTAACATGTCCAAAGATGAAGAGCTTCAGGAGCAAGAAGCGGACAAGGTTGTGTTGAGCACGATTCACCAAGCCAAAGGTTTGGAGTGGTCCTATGTCTTTCTCATTGGGTGCGCAGACGGGATGATTCCACTGGGGCGCGCACTAAACGAGCCGGATGGGGAAGAGGAGGAAAGGCGTCTTTTTTATGTCGCCGTCACGCGCGCCAAAGATCATCTTTACATCAGCTACCCCATGATGGATCATTCACGATCGTTTGGAATCCAAGCCTTGAAACCATCTCGATTCATCAGTGAAATTGCGCCGCCGTCTTCAAGAGACCGGCAGCGCCCGTTTGAGCAATGGACACTGTTTGATGATTACTAACCAAGCCCTGCGTCCTTTGAATTGGATGCGCCGGCCGCCATTGAACACCGATTGGTTCAAATTCCAAATCAGTCGATCCATTCGCCTGAGATATTTAATCGCTTGAGCTTTTCTACCAGTGTTGTCCGGTTGAGATTGAGAAGTTTCGCGGCCCGGTTTTTGACGCCGCCACTCATTTTCAAGGCTTTGAGCAATAAATCTTTTTCAAGACGTGTGATGTGGTCGTTAAAATCAATACCTTCTTCGGAAATAATGATGGAGGCGGTTTCGGGACTCGTCCCCTGGGCATTGCGAATTTTCGCCGGCAGATCGTCAATGCCGATTTCCCCTTCTTCTTTCATGACCACAAGCATTTCGATGAGATTCTGCAATTCACGGACATTGCCGGGCCAATGATAACGCATCAGATAATGAATGGCGTCTGGGGCGATGCGGGTGACGTTTTTCTTTTTGAGCTTATTGAATGTGGTCAGGAAATGGTTGGCTAGGATCATGATATCGGATCCCCGTTCGCGCAACGGGGGGAGATGGATCGGAATGACATTGATTCGATAAAAGAGATCTTCTCGAAATTTCTTCTCCGCAACGGCCGCTTCCAGATCCTGGTTGGTCGCGGCGATGATACGGACATCGGCGGTGATGGTTTTCACGCCGCCGATACGTTCAAATTGTTTTTCCTGAATCACGCGCAGTACCTTGACTTGAAGGGATGGACTCATGTCGCCGATTTCGTCTAGAAAAATCGTCCCGCCCTGAGCCAATTCAAAACGACCCATGCGGTTTCGGATGGCGCCGGTAAAGGCGCCTTTCTCATGCCCAAACAACTCGCTTTCCAGCAAGTCTTCAGGGATCGCGCCGCAGTTGACCGGGATCATCGGTGAATTTTTACGGTCACTTTTGAAATGGATGGCCCGGGCGACCAGTTCTTTCCCCGTGCCGCTTTCACCCGTGATGAGCACGGTGCTGTCAGAATTGGATACCTTGTCGATCGTATCAAAAACTTTTTTCATGCAATCGCTGTAGCCGATGATTTTGTCGAAATCCTGTCTTTCCTTCAAATGTTCCTTGAGCGAGACATTTTCATCGCGCAGTTTGGCAAAATTCATCGCTCGGCTGACGGACAATTTGACCAGATCGTCTTTAATGGGCTTGGAAATGAAATCGAAAGCTCCCATTTTCATGGCGGAAACCGCCGCATTGACCGTTCCGTGCCCGGTAATCATGATCACAATATTGTCTTTGTTGGCATCTTTGATATATTTGAGAAATTCCAAACCGTCGACGTTGGGCATTTTGAGATCTGTGATGACTAAATCGTATTTGTCTTCCAAAAAGGCTTCGATGCCCTCGCGGCCGTCATTGACCGCTTTCACTTCATAACCCTCCTCCTGAAGGATCTGGGTGAGTGTTTCTTTGTTGAGTTCATTATCGTCCGCGACGAGTATTTTCCCATTTTTCATCGTGAAATCCTGATGATTCACCAAGTGTAATTATTTTGACGTATCCTAAATTAATTAAGTCGAAAACACAATAGCAAACTCCCGAAAAGCGTCAAAAAATAAACGTTCAGACGTGTGAAGAAAACAACAGAGATCACCCTGGAAAAGAATTATCGTTCAAAGCGCTTTATTCATCTTAAGTAATTCATTTTTTTGCCGAATAAAAAACTATGTTTATGCACGAGAGGATGAAGTGAGGTGCCTGAACATATTACTGTAAGAAATCAATGGTATAGGATCTCGAAAACAGTGTGCGATTGGCATGAGTATTGCTGTCTTTAACGGAATGAGAGTTTGCGGCAGCTAGATGACGCACCTTTTGTATTCAAAACGCGGGGGTGCCGGATTCAGACCATAGATGAACGGATTTCATTGATGACCATCAACACCTTTGAGCTGAAAAACAGCGATTTTGAAAAAATCAGCCGACTTGTTTATGAACAATGCGGCATTTTCCTGCATGAGGGGAAGAAAGAACTTGTCAAAGCCAGGCTCAGTAAAAGGCTAAGAGCGGGCAATTATCGCTCCTTTTCCGATTACTATCGTTACGTCACGACTGAAGAAGGCACAGATGAATTGATTTCCATGATTGATTCCATCTCGACCAACTTGACGTCATTCTTTAGAGAGGAAAGTCACTTCATAAGGTTGCGGCGAATCATTGAGGCTTATCTCGATAAAGGCGGCATACTTGGCAATAAAAACAAGTTTAAAATTTGGTCTGCCGGCTGCTCGACGGGTGAAGAAGCTTATACATTGGCCATCACGGCTTTGGAAGCGGCAGGCGCAAGACCATTTGATGTTTCGATTCTGGCAACCGATATATCCACCAAGGTTTTAAAAATCGCGGACGCCGGGATCTACGCTCAGGACCGGGTTAAATCCATTGCCATCCCGATTCTAAAAAAATATTTCCAAGTGGGAACCGGACGCTCTGAAGGACAAGTGCGTGTCAAGCCCGAGTTGAGAAAACTGATCGAATTCCGCCGGTTCAATTTGATGGATCGATTCGGCACCAGTCAGGAATTTGACGTCATTTTTTGCCGGAATGTCATGATCTATTTCGACAAGAAAACTCAAAACGATTTGGTGAACAAATTTCATGAGTCCTTGAAAAGCGGCGGTTACTTTTTTGTAGGCCATTCGGAAAGTCTAACCGGATTGAAACATTCTTTTAAGTACGTAGAACCGAGTGTGTATCAGAAATAACTATGGGCGATTTAATTGTTGGAATATCCGATATCAAAGTGAGCAACAATCTCAATGACACGATTGTCACTTACGCGTTGGGGTCTTGCATCGGCATCGCCGTCTATGACCCCATCGCTCGCGTCGGCGGCATGTTGCATTATATGCTCCCCGATTCGACGCTTGACGAGCGAAAGGCTAAGGAAAACCCCGCCATGTTCGCCGATACGGGGATACCGCTTCTTTTCAAAACCTGTTACGGTCTGGGAGCGGAAAAAAAGCGCATGATCGTCAAGGTGGCGGGCGGCGCGAGCATTCTTGATGATACCAATTTTTTCCGAATCGGCCAGAAAAATATCATGGCGATGAGAAAAATCTTCTGGAAAAATAATGTCATGATTACGGCGGAAGACACGGGTGCAAATCACAACCGCACAGTTCGGCTGGAAATGGCAACAGGCAGAATGCTTGTGAAAACCTCCGGAGGGGAGATGAAAGAATTATGAAAGTGGTCAATCGTATTCTGAAATCCGTCGAGTCCATACCCGCTTTCCCTGCGACGGGCAATAAAGTCGCGCAATTGCTCAGTAAAACGGATTATTCCGTC
This sequence comes from uncultured Smithella sp., assembly GCA_964589235.1. Taxonomy (GTDB): domain Bacteria; phylum Desulfobacterota; class Syntrophia; order Syntrophales; family Smithellaceae; genus UBA8904. Next base: position 3,951 of record CAZPTW010000019.1, read on the forward strand.
TTGCAAGTCGCAAATGTCATCAAACTCGATCCTTCCATTGCAGCCAATATTTTGAAAATGGCGAATTCGGCATACTTCAAAGCGCAGCACAAAATCAGCACGATCAATGACGCGGTAATGTATCTTGGGCAAAAGAATCTTTTGCGGGCCATTCAAACAGCCGGTATCTCCAAATATTACAATAAAAAAGGGATTACAGGGTATTTCGACAGCGCCTCGGATCTCTGGGAGCATTCCGTGGCGGTTGCGTTGATGTCACAGGTTTTATCCAGAAAAATCAAAGGCGAGGAGGATACCACTCTTTATACGGCAGCGCTTCTCCACGATGTCGGAAAGATCATCATGGGCGAGTTTGTTCGAGATGAGATGGAAAAAATATTCAAACTCGTAAAAGAACGCGACATGTCCTTTCTCGAGGCGGAAGAGGCCGTTTTGGGCATCAACCATGCCGAGTTGGGCGGAAAAATTGCAGAACATTGGAATTTCCCCGCTGAAATTCGAGATGCCATCGCATTTCATCATCGGCCTGATTTGCTGCAGAAGTCGGATAAAATCATGCCATGGATTGTTTATATGGCGGACGAGGCCTGTCTGATGATGGGGATCGGGAGCACCGTCGAGGGGTTGGCGCAGCGGGCCGTAAGCGAGTTGCTTCAGAAATTCAACTTAAGAATGAAAGATTTGGAGACGTCTCTGGTGTCGCTGTCGGATGATTTGAAAAGTGCCAGGGAGCTCGTCAACATCATATAGTTGCATAGATAAAGGATGGTGACAACATGTCGTTTAACGTGCTGATTGTGGATGACTCAAATTCCATGCGGGCAGTGATAAAAAAAATTATCACTATATCCGGATTTCAGATGGATAAATGTCTGGAAGCGGCAAACGGCAGGGAAGCCATGGAAAAGCTCGCCGATAACTGGGTAGACGTGATCGTGTCGGACATTAATATGTCGGAAGTCAACGGCCTGGAGCTGCTGGATCAACTCAGTCGCAACGAGATGCTCAGAGAAATTCCCGTGATCATGATTACAACGGAAGGTTCAGAGGAACGAATGAAAGAAGCTTTTGCCCGCGGGGCGAAAGGATTTATCAAAAAGCCCTTTTTGCCGGAAGAGATTAAAAAGGTTCTTTATCAAGTGATAGGAGTGGGTCAAGATGGACAATATGAAGAAGACTCAAGAAGTTCTGATGAACTCGATTTTTGAAGTTTTTGAGAAAATGTTTTTTGTTTTCCTCGAGCCGGTCGATGAAGACATTCGGTATGACATGGTGGCATCCATTCAATTCAAGGGGCCGAGGAAAGGACTGATCCGGGCGTATATCTCCAGGCCGATTGCGAGCGTCATGGTGGAGAACATGTTGGGATTGGATCCCAAGGAAGTGACGGATAAAACCATGGAAGACTGCGCCAAAGAATCACTCAATATGATCGCCGGAAGTTTTCTCAATAAGTTGGATTCGAAAAAGGTGTATGACTTGTCCATCCCGACCTATGAGAAAAAGAGCGGGAAATTTTCGAAAAGCGCGGATGCCACAATGGCCTTGTGCTTTGATTCCGACGGGCAGCAGATGGGCATTGAGATGATGGTTGAACAATGAAGAAAATCTTTTCATGAGGAAAAATGAAAAAGGGCTGTGAAAAACAGGCCGATCAAGAGGGCGGTGAACGTGAACAAGATCAAGGTATTGATAGTTGATGATTCAGCGGTGGTCAGGAAAATCTTTTCGGAAGAGCTTTCGAAATATCCTGATATCGAGGTCATCGGCGTTGCGCCGGATCCTTATGTCGCTCGCGACAAGATCGTCAATCTGAAGCCGGATGTGATCACCCTGGACATCGAAATGCCGCGCATGGATGGGTTGACGTTCCTTCGCAAACTGATGAAGTATTATCCGATGCCGACGGTCATCGTCAGTTCACTCACCCCTCAAGGAGGAAAATTGACGCTGGAAGCGATGGATATCGGCGCGGTCGATGTCATAGCGAAGCCGAATTCGGCCTATAGCGTAGGGGATATGTCGGCTCAACTTGCCGAGAAAATCCGTGCCGCGTCGAGGGCGAGGTTAATCAAGCGGGATGAATCCGTCCGAGCGGACACAGAACCCATACGCGCCTTGGCGCAAACGTCCAACAAGGTGATTGCCATTGGTTCGTCCACGGGCGGGACGGAAGCCCTCAAAGCGATTTTGACAAAAATGCCGCCTAATTCTCCGGGGATTGTCATGGTTCAGCATATGCCGGCCAATTTTACGACGGCTTTTGCGGCGCGACTCAACGATCTGTCTCAGATCACCGTCAAGGAGGCTCAGGACAACGACTCCGTGACGCCCGGGACAGCGTTGCTCGCGCCGGGTAATTATCATATGATATTGAGACGAAGCGGCGCGAGGTATTATGTGGAAATCAAGACAGGTCCGATGGTTCATCACCAGCGTCCCGCGGTCGATGTCCTTTTCAAGTCCACCGCGAAGTACGCCGGTGCAAACGCCATTGGGGTGATTCTTACGGGAATGGGATCAGATGGTGCGGAAGGGTTGCTCGAAATGAAACAGGCCGGCGCCAGCACCATCGCTCAGGATGAAAAATCGTGCGTGGTATTCGGTATGCCGAAAGAAGCGATTAAATTGGGTGCGGTGGATAAAGTCGTGTCGTTGGAACATATTGCTGCAGAAATTATAAAAATGGTGTGAAAAATGGAATATGACAATTTGATTAAACAGTTGAATGCATTGGCCCAGGAATATCTCTTTCTGGACAGCAAAGACATCGATATTCCGACGGCGGGCAAATTTCTCAATGCCCTGGAACGCATCATGGATGAGGCCAAGAAACTCAAGATCAATTCCGTCCGAGGCGTCGCGACAAGCCTCAGCCAAATTTTGGAAAAAATCATTTTGGATCAAATCGATGACAAGGCTGAAGCCGCAAATGTTTTCGAGCGGGGCATCCATCTGATGCAAGAAATCGCAGACAGTTATCAAAACAGCGGCAAATATGATGGAAGCATTCAGGAATTTTTGGAAAAAACCAGCGCGGTGGCGGGTGTCGCAAGTTCCGCGGCCGTTTTGGACACTCAAAATGAAAAGCCCGTCGAAATTCAAAAAGACCAAAAGCCTTCTACCGCTGAACAAATTCAAATTCAGGACGAGTCTCTGACCCGGGATTTTATCGCTGAAGGTTTGGAATACATCGAAGAAATCGAAATCAATATTCTCAATCTGGAAAACGAACCCGAGAACAAGGACTTTATCAACGCCATTTTTCGCCCGTTTCATTCAATAAAAGGGGTGGCCAGTTTTTTGAATCTGGAAACCATCCGTGCGTTGGCGCACAACCTAGAGAGTCTTTTGGATAAGGCAAGAAACGGTGAGATATCGGTAACGCCGCCATTGATCGACGTCGTTTTAGACGGCGCCGACGCCCTCAAAAGCCTCATCGGGCAGTTGAGGGATGTCCTGGAGGGAAAACCGGCGACTGCTTTGGAGCTTGACATTCCCGCCTTGGAAGCGCGTATCCACAAAATCGAGCAGGGGTTTGACGCCGAAGCGGGCGCAAAGAAAATCGGTGAAATATTGGTCGATGACGGGGTGATTTCTCAGGAAAAATTGGAGGAAACCTTATCGAAAGGAAAAGCACCGGAGAAGAAAATCGGAGAAACACTGATCGAGCAAGGTGTTGTCAAGCCCAAACAAGTATCCCAAGCGTTGCGCAAACAGGTTGATCAGGTGATTCATCTTAAGTAATTCATTTTTTTGCCGAATAAAAAACTATGTTTATGCACGAGAGGATGAAGTGAGGTGCCTGAACATATTACTGTAAGAAATCAATGGTATAGGATCTCGAAAACAGTGTGCGATTGGCATGAGTATTGCTGTCTTTAACGGAATGAGAGTTTGCGGCAGCTAGATGACGCACCTTTTGTATTCAAAACGCGGGGGTGCCGGATTCAGACCATAGATGAACGGATTTCATTGATGACCATCAACACCTTTGAGCTGAAAAACAGCGATTTTGAAAAAATCAGCCGACTTGTTTATGAACAATGCGGCATTTTCCTGCATGAGGGGAAGAAAGAACTTGTCAAAGCCAGGCTCAGTAAAAGGCTAAGAGCGGGCAATTATCGCTCCTTTTCCGATTACTATCGTTACGTCACGACTGAAGAAGGCACAGATGAATTGATTTCCATGATTGATTCCATCTCGACCAACTTGACGTCATTCTTTAGAGAGGAAAGTCACTTCATAAGGTTGCGGCGAATCATTGAGGCTTATCTCGATAAAGGCGGCATACTTGGCAATAAAAACAAGTTTAAAATTTGGTCTGCCGGCTGCTCGACGGGTGAAGAAGCTTATACATTGGCCATCACGGCTTTGGAAGCGGCAGGCGCAAGACCATTTGATGTTTCGATTCTGGCAACCGATATATCCACCAAGGTTTTAAAAATCGCGGACGCCGGGATCTACGCTCAGGACCGGGTTAAATCCATTGCCATCCCGATTCTAAAAAAATATTTCCAAGTGGGAACCGGACGCTCTGAAGGACAAGTGCGTGTCAAGCCCGAGTTGAGAAAACTGATCGAATTCCGCCGGTTCAATTTGATGGATCGATTCGGCACCAGTCAGGAATTTGACGTCATTTTTTGCCGGAATGTCATGATCTATTTCGACAAGAAAACTCAAAACGATTTGGTGAACAAATTTCATGAGTCCTTGAAAAGCGGCGGTTACTTTTTTGTAGGCCATTCGGAAAGTCTAACCGGATTGAAACATTCTTTTAAGTACGTAGAACCGAGTGTGTATCAGAAATAACTATGGGCGATTTAATTGTTGGAATATCCGATATCAAAGTGAGCAACAATCTCAATGACACGATTGTCACTTACGCGTTGGGGTCTTGCATCGGCATCGCCGTCTATGACCCCATCGCTCGCGTCGGCGGCATGTTGCATTATATGCTCCCCGATTCGACGCTTGACGAGCGAAAGGCTAAGGAAAACCCCGCCATGTTCGCCGATACGGGGATACCGCTTCTTTTCAAAACCTGTTACGGTCTGGGAGCGGAAAAAAAGCGCATGATCGTCAAGGTGGCGGGCGGCGCGAGCATTCTTGATGATACCAATTTTTTCCGAATCGGCCAGAAAAATATCATGGCGATGAGAAAAATCTTCTGGAAAAATAATGTCATGATTACGGCGGAAGACACGGGTGCAAATCACAACCGCACAGTTCGGCTGGAAATGGCAACAGGCAGAATGCTTGTGAAAACCTCCGGAGGGGAGATGAAAGAATTATGAAAGTGGTCAATCGTATTCTGAAATCCGTCGAGTCCATACCCGCTTTCCCTGCGACGGGCAATAAAGTCGCGCAATTGCTCAGTAAAACGGATTATTCCGTCTTGCAAGTCGCAAATGTCATCAAACTCGATCCTTCCATTGCAGCCAATATTTTGAAAATGGCGAATTCGGCATACTTCAAAGCGCAGCACAAAATCAGCACGATCAATGACGCGGTAATGTATCTTGGGCAAAAGAATCTTTTGCGGGCCATTCAAACAGCCGGTATCTCCAAATATTACAATAAAAAAGGGATTACAGGGTATTTCGACAGCGCCTCGGATCTCTGGGAGCATTCCGTGGCGGTTGCGTTGATGTCACAGGTTTTATCCAGAAAAATCAAAGGCGAGGAGGATACCACTCTTTATACGGCAGCGCTTCTCCACGATGTCGGAAAGATCATCATGGGCGAGTTTGTTCGAGATGAGATGGAAAAAATATTCAAACTCGTAAAAGAACGCGACATGTCCTTTCTCGAGGCGGAAGAGGCCGTTTTGGGCATCAACCATGCCGAGTTGGGCGGAAAAATTGCAGAACATTGGAATTTCCCCGCTGAAATTCGAGATGCCATCGCATTTCATCATCGGCCTGATTTGCTGCAGAAGTCGGATAAAATCATGCCATGGATTGTTTATATGGCGGACGAGGCCTGTCTGATGATGGGGATCGGGAGCACCGTCGAGGGGTTGGCGCAGCGGGCCGTAAGCGAGTTGCTTCAGAAATTCAACTTAAGAATGAAAGATTTGGAGACGTCTCTGGTGTCGCTGTCGGATGATTTGAAAAGTGCCAGGGAGCTCGTCAACATCATATAGTTGCATAGATAAAGGATGGTGACAACATGTCGTTTAACGTGCTGATTGTGGATGACTCAAATTCCATGCGGGCAGTGATAAAAAAAATTATCACTATATCCGGATTTCAGATGGATAAATGTCTGGAAGCGGCAAACGGCAGGGAAGCCATGGAAAAGCTCGCCGATAACTGGGTAGACGTGATCGTGTCGGACATTAATATGTCGGAAGTCAACGGCCTGGAGCTGCTGGATCAACTCAGTCGCAACGAGATGCTCAGAGAAATTCCCGTGATCATGATTACAACGGAAGGTTCAGAGGAACGAATGAAAGAAGCTTTTGCCCGCGGGGCGAAAGGATTTATCAAAAAGCCCTTTTTGCCGGAAGAGATTAAAAAGGTTCTTTATCAAGTGATAGGAGTGGGTCAAGATGGACAATATGAAGAAGACTCAAGAAGTTCTGATGAACTCGATTTTTGAAGTTTTTGAGAAAATGTTTTTTGTTTTCCTCGAGCCGGTCGATGAAGACATTCGGTATGACATGGTGGCATCCATTCAATTCAAGGGGCCGAGGAAAGGACTGATCCGGGCGTATATCTCCAGGCCGATTGCGAGCGTCATGGTGGAGAACATGTTGGGATTGGATCCCAAGGAAGTGACGGATAAAACCATGGAAGACTGCGCCAAAGAATCACTCAATATGATCGCCGGAAGTTTTCTCAATAAGTTGGATTCGAAAAAGGTGTATGACTTGTCCATCCCGACCTATGAGAAAAAGAGCGGGAAATTTTCGAAAAGCGCGGATGCCACAATGGCCTTGTGCTTTGATTCCGACGGGCAGCAGATGGGCATTGAGATGATGGTTGAACAATGAAGAAAATCTTTTCATGAGGAAAAATGAAAAAGGGCTGTGAAAAACAGGCCGATCAAGAGGGCGGTGAACGTGAACAAGATCAAGGTATTGATAGTTGATGATTCAGCGGTGGTCAGGAAAATCTTTTCGGAAGAGCTTTCGAAATATCCTGATATCGAGGTCATCGGCGTTGCGCCGGATCCTTATGTCGCTCGCGACAAGATCGTCAATCTGAAGCCGGATGTGATCACCCTGGACATCGAAATGCCGCGCATGGATGGGTTGACGTTCCTTCGCAAACTGATGAAGTATTATCCGATGCCGACGGTCATCGTCAGTTCACTCACCCCTCAAGGAGGAAAATTGACGCTGGAAGCGATGGATATCGGCGCGGTCGATGTCATAGCGAAGCCGAATTCGGCCTATAGCGTAGGGGATATGTCGGCTCAACTTGCCGAGAAAATCCGTGCCGCGTCGAGGGCGAGGTTAATCAAGCGGGATGAATCCGTCCGAGCGGACACAGAACCCATACGCGCCTTGGCGCAAACGTCCAACAAGGTGATTGCCATTGGTTCGTCCACGGGCGGGACGGAAGCCCTCAAAGCGATTTTGACAAAAATGCCGCCTAATTCTCCGGGGATTGTCATGGTTCAGCATATGCCGGCCAATTTTACGACGGCTTTTGCGGCGCGACTCAACGATCTGTCTCAGATCACCGTCAAGGAGGCTCAGGACAACGACTCCGTGACGCCCGGGACAGCGTTGCTCGCGCCGGGTAATTATCATATGATATTGAGACGAAGCGGCGCGAGGTATTATGTGGAAATCAAGACAGGTCCGATGGTTCATCACCAGCGTCCCGCGGTCGATGTCCTTTTCAAGTCCACCGCGAAGTACGCCGGTGCAAACGCCATTGGGGTGATTCTTACGGGAATGGGATCAGATGGTGCGGAAGGGTTGCTCGAAATGAAACAGGCCGGCGCCAGCACCATCGCTCAGGATGAAAAATCGTGCGTGGTATTCGGTATGCCGAAAGAAGCGATTAAATTGGGTGCGGTGGATAAAGTCGTGTCGTTGGAACATATTGCTGCAGAAATTATAAAAATGGTGTGAAAAATGGAATATGACAATTTGATTAAACAGTTGAATGCATTGGCCCAGGAATATCTCTTTCTGGACAGCAAAGACATCGATATTCCGACGGCGGGCAAATTTCTCAATGCCCTGGAACGCATCATGGATGAGGCCAAGAAACTCAAGATCAATTCCGTCCGAGGCGTCGCGACAAGCCTCAGCCAAATTTTGGAAAAAATCATTTTGGATCAAATCGATGACAAGGCTGAAGCCGCAAATGTTTTCGAGCGGGGCATCCATCTGATGCAAGAAATCGCAGACAGTTATCAAAACAGCGGCAAATATGATGGAAGCATTCAGGAATTTTTGGAAAAAACCAGCGCGGTGGCGGGTGTCGCAAGTTCCGCGGCCGTTTTGGACACTCAAAATGAAAAGCCCGTCGAAATTCAAAAAGACCAAAAGCCTTCTACCGCTGAACAAATTCAAATTCAGGACGAGTCTCTGACCCGGGATTTTATCGCTGAAGGTTTGGAATACATCGAAGAAATCGAAATCAATATTCTCAATCTGGAAAACGAACCCGAGAACAAGGACTTTATCAACGCCATTTTTCGCCCGTTTCATTCAATAAAAGGGGTGGCCAGTTTTTTGAATCTGGAAACCATCCGTGCGTTGGCGCACAACCTAGAGAGTCTTTTGGATAAGGCAAGAAACGGTGAGATATCGGTAACGCCGCCATTGATCGACGTCGTTTTAGACGGCGCCGACGCCCTCAAAAGCCTCATCGGGCAGTTGAGGGATGTCCTGGAGGGAAAACCGGCGACTGCTTTGGAGCTTGACATTCCCGCCTTGGAAGCGCGTATCCACAAAATCGAGCAGGGGTTTGACGCCGAAGCGGGCGCAAAGAAAATCGGTGAAATATTGGTCGATGACGGGGTGATTTCTCAGGAAAAATTGGAGGAAACCTTATCGAAAGGAAAAGCACCGGAGAAGAAAATCGGAGAAACACTGATCGAGCAAGGTGTTGTCAAGCCCAAACAAGTATCCCAAGCGTTGCGCAAACAGGTTGATCAGGTGACCGATTTAACCACCATTCGTGTGGATACCGTCAAACTGGATGATTTAATTGATATGGTCGGAGAGCTGGTGATCACGCAATCGATGATTTCCCAGGACCTGAAAAATCAAATTAACGCAGACAAAAGCCTCGTGCGGAACATCTCTCAGTTTTTCCGGATTACCTCGGCGCTGCAGCGCGTCTCCACCAGTTTGAGAATGATTCCGATCAAACAAACGTTTCAGCGCATGTCTCGTCTGGTGCGCGATCTGGCCAAGAATTCCGGGAAGGTCGTCTCCGTTGAATTAGTGGGGGAAGATACGGAAATCGACCGCAACATGGTCGATGAAATTTATAATCCCCTGGTGCATATGATTCGTAACTCCGTCGATCACGGGATCGAGATGCCGGAAGACCGAATCAAGGCCGGTAAACCCGAACGCGGATTGATCACCCTCAAGGCCTACCATCGGGGCGGAAACATTGTCATCGAGATTGCCGACGACGGGCGTGGTCTCAATAAGCAAAAAATTCTCAATAAGGCCGTGAAAGCGGGTCTTGTACAGGGCGACGAGACCCTCAGCGATCAGGAAATATATAAACTGATCTTCATGCCCGGACTGTCGACGGCGGAAAAAGTGACAGATGTTTCCGGACGCGGCGTCGGGATGGATGTCGTCAAGCGCGCCGTGGAAAAGCTGCGTGGAAAAATCGAAATTGAGAGCGTCTTGGGCGAGGGGACGACATTCATTACGCGCTTTCCTTTGACCCTGGCGATTATCGACGGGATGATCGTCAAAGTCGGGCCGGAGAGCTATATTTTGCCGACGACATCGATCCGGCAAGCCCTTCGACCTCCGCGGGAAAGCTACAACAATGTCGTCGGAAGAGGTGAGACCATCAATGCGATGGGGCAATTGATGCCGTTGATCCGCTTGTATGAGGTTTTCAACATTGAGCCGGAATATAAAAATCCCTGGGAGGCGATTGTTGTCGTGGTGGATGGCGAGAGTGGTTCCCGCTGTCTGATGGTGGACAAAATCGTCGGCAAAGCGGAAGTCGTGGTAAAAAGCCTTGGAGAGGGTTTGAAAAATATCAAAGGACTGGCTGGCGGCGCCATTCTGGGCGACGGACGTATCGGATTGATTATCGATACGGAAGGATTGTTTGAGCTGGCGGAAGGACGTTGAGAAATCATTTTCATTTACAGGAAAAAACGATGCGAGGTTTGAATTATGGGTGATAAGAATATCAGAATTTTAATTGTCGATGATTTTGCCACCATGAGAAAAGTGGTCCGAAATCTGCTCAAACAAGTCGGCTATGAGGATATCGTGGAAGCCGAAGACGGTGTGATGGCCCTCAAGGCTTTGAAGTCGCAAAAGATCGATGTCATTGTGTCGGATTGGAATATGCCGAATATGACCGGTTTGGAACTGCTCAAGGCCGTCCGGGCGGACGCGGAGCACCTCGGGGTA
>CAZPTW010000020.1:0-14444 GCA_964589235.1 uncultured Smithella sp.
CAGCGGCGGAGAAACCCGCACGATCAGCGGGGGCATCAAGGAGACGATCAGCGGTGGAGAAACCCGCACGATCGACGGCGGTGTCACGGAAACCGTCACAGGCGGCGTCACTTCGACGGTGACGGGGGCGGTCAATCAAACGGTCAGCGGCGGCGTCACGATCAACACCCCGGCTGCGGTGACAGTGACGGCGTCGGGCGGTTATAACGTTGTCACGCCATCCACCAAGACGGTTTTGGATGTCATCTTCGATCAGCATGGCGCGTCCACCTCACAGATGTTCGCCCTGGCCTATGCCGTCACGGGGCTGAAGGCTGAATACGCGGGGGTTTCTCTTTCCTTTACCGGCGTAGGATTGGCGACCATGGGATTGAAACTTGAAAGGGTCGGCGTGCAGCAAGTGAATACGCCGGTGGAACTCAAACAGTGCGGAAGCAAAATCGGGCAGGTCGCGGCGAGTATCGTCACCGCCGGGTTGTACGTGGTGTCGTAGAGAGAGGAGCTGGCGCGCGATGGACAAAGCGAATTTTTGGATTGCGTTGATCGGTTTCCTGATTTTTCTCTTGATCACCGGATTGGTCATCGGTCCCAAAATTTGGAGGCACTTCCAAAACAAAACGATCCAAAGAGTGGGCGTGGAAGCATCCGCGCGGATTATCGACGTGATCGACACCGGCCACCGCGCGAATTACAACCCGGAGGTTGTCATCAAACTGAAAGTGCAACCGGAGGGAAGCGCCCCTTATGATACCGAGGTGCGGGCGGTCGTATCGGTGGTCGGGCTTCAGGCTTTGCGTCCGGGAACCGTCGTAAAGGTCAAATACGATCCGCAAAAACCGGCTTCCGTGGCCATTGTGCCGTGATCGGCCATCGAACGTGCGGATAAAATTGAGCGTATGGTGGTGGGGTTAGGATGAAAGTCATCAAGCCATTGAAACTGGGGCTCCTGACGCGGTGTTATGAGTATCAGCGATGCTTTCATCTCGGGGTGTCGATTTTCGGCTTGATCCCTTTGGCGGATCAAGGCGCTCTTCAATCCGAGGTTTCCCTTTGGAAATTTGCCGCGGAGCAACTGGGCAAAGACGCGGTTTTGGACGCGGGCATCCCGAAGTCCAAGCCGGAATTTTTGGTCACCGGCAGCGCTTACACGCCGGGCCGTAGACCGATGTCCGGCTGTCAGGTGCGCGCGCGTCTCGGGAAGAGAGAGAAACTTTTGCATGTGATCGGTGATCGTTATCTAAACGGCCTTTTGTCGACGGACCCTGAACCGTTTGACGCAATGCCTCTGGACTGGACCCGCGCATTCGGTGGGGAAGGTTTCGATAAAAATCCCTTGGGGAAAGGCTTCAAACCGGTCCGACGGGGGGCGGCTTGGGTCAAGGCGCTGCCCAATATCATCTATCCGACGAGCGTCGACTTGACAGACGACCAGCTTGTCGAGCCAGCGGGGTTCGGACCTTTGGATCTGAGCTGGCCTCAAAGAATGTCGAAAGCCGGAACGCATGACGATCGGTGGTTGAAGGAGGATTTCCCGGGATTTGCGCGTGACATCGATTGGACGTTTTTCAATTTGGCCTCGCCGGATCAATGGCTGGATCAGCCGCTCCGGGGGGACGAACCCTACCTTCTGGAAAACATGCATCCTGAAAAGCCGGTCCTTACAGGAAACTTGCCGGGGGTTTGGGCCCGCTGCTATATCAGTCGGCACGTCGAAGGCGGAGAAAAATTTGAAGAGGTTGAAATGTCCCTGTCGACCGTGTGGTTTTTCCCCCATGCGGAACGCGCGGTCTTGATTTTTCAGGGTCGCGCTTTGGTTCAGGAAGAAGATGCAGCCGATGTCGTTCACATCTTGGCCGGATGGGAACGTATCGGGGAGGCCAAGGGCGTTGAACATTACCGGCAGGTTCTGGCTCGGCGTTTGGATAAGGAAAAAGGCCATCTGGCGGCCCTTCAAGACGAAGAACTCCTGCCGGCGGGGATGAATGAGCCGGATCCCGCCATCGAAGCCGAGAGAGCCATGATAGCATCCGAAGAGCTGCTGGAGAAAAATCTGCGTCGGAAAGCGGAGATGGAAAGACAGCGCGGTCGCGCGTTGGTGGCCAGTTTCGGACTCGATCCCGATCAATTCGGCCCTCCGGCTTTGCCTGCCGAACAAAAGGTTTCGGACATCGGCCGACTGCCGGATTGGATCGATCAGGTCGAAAAGGATGCGCAAAAACATCAGGCGATGCTGGAGGCGCAAAATGCCGAACGCGACAAGTTCTTGGAGCAGCTGTGCGCCCAGGCGGGAATGGACTTCAAAGCCTTTCGAGCCAAGCAGAAAGAGACCCCAACCGGTCCCCCGCGCTATTCCGCGGCAAAGCACCTGCAATCCATGCGCGAGCTTTTCGAGAAGTGCCGCCTCGAGGGCGTACCGCTCAACGGGATCGACGAGATGCTCAACGACCCAAAGCGGCGGAAAATGATGGAAACCGCGGAAGCCAAGCTCAAGGAGATGTATCGTTTGGGGGCGCATCGCCAAAAGGCTGCGCCGGCGATGCCGCCGGATCAAGCCAAGCGCTTACGCGCCGACATCTTGGAGGCGTATCTCAAGGGGGAAAGTTTTGCGGGACGCGACCTGACAGGCGCCGATTTATCCGGAATGGACTTGCAAGGCGCCGATTTCGAATGCGCGTTTCTGGAGAGCGTGGATTTCAGCGGCGCAAACCTCCAGGGGTGTCGGTTCAAAAACGCCGTCTTGGCGCATGCGGTGTTGACGACCGCCGATCTGACAAAGGCCGTTTTGGAACAGGCCAACATCGGCGGCGCTCGCCTTGCCGGAGCCACCTGCCGATGGGCGAATGTCGAAAATGCGATCCTGGCCGGGGCGGATTTGACCGGTGCGGACTTTCAATACGCGAACCTTCAAGGGGTGGACAGTCATGGGGCGGTCTTTCGGGACGCGGATTTTTCAGGGGGTCACACCCAGCGGATGAACTTTCTGGAATGCGATCTGCGGGGTGTGAAACTCGCCGGCGCGAACATGGAGAAATGTGTCTTTCTGCATGCCGATGTCACCGGCGTCGATTTCAGCCTGTCTTCTCTTCAGTCGGCGACGTTTCTCGGGGTTAGAGGTCGGAAAGCGAAATTTCGCGGCGCCAACTTGAGCGGCGCCTGCTTTGTGGAGCAGTGTGATTTCGAAGGGGCGGACTTTGCGGAGGCCAATCTTTTTAGAACCAACCTTCGCGGCACCGCCCTGAAGGGATGTGATTTTACGCGGGCCAGGCTCGATGAAGCCGATTTGAGCTTGTGCGATTTGCGACAGGCGTCATTCCAGCGGGCGACGGCTTTGGAGGCACGTTTTGTCAAAGCCGATCTTGCGGGGGCCGTGATGGGTTCATTGAAGGCCATCAACGCCGTCTTTCAGCGGGCCGATCTCCGCGGGGCGAATTTGCGCGGCGCCAACCTTTTTCAATCGGATCTGGCGCGTGTGTATGCCGATTCCCAAACGGTTTTTGATCAAGCGTTGATGAAGAAGGTTCGGATTTATCCGTTGAGAGGCAAATGAAGAAACAACATGGAACGGGATGAAGTCTGTAAAATGATTCGAGAGGGGGAACCGATTCGATCGCTTGATCTTTCGGGGCAAGATTTGACAGGCGTCGATTTTTCGGGCGGTGTTTTTGAGGAGGTGGATTTTCGAGGGGGTAGACTGGAACGGGCGGATTTCCGCGAGTCTGTTTTTGTCGGATGCCTTTTCGACGACGCGCGCATGCCGTCTGCGGTTTTTCACTTGGTGACGGTCAATCAATGCAGCTTTCGGCGGGCCGATCTGTCGCAATCAAATATGGTGGGGGTCAAAATCACGGAAACGGATCTGACGGGCACAAATCTGCGCGGTGCGGATTTAAAGTTAGCGTCGATGGTGCGTTGTCAATTGAACGAGGCCTGCTTGAGTCAGGCGGATCTGGAACGGACCGCCATCTTGGAGTCGGAGATGGCCGGTGTCGATTTTTCCTCGACGGCCTTGAAACAAACGATCCTGTTGAAAGCCGATTTGACAAAGGCTCGCCTCGACGACAGTCGTTTTGAAGGCGTGCTGCTCATCGAGTCCAAACTCTCCGGACTGCGGTTGACGGGGAAAAAATTTCCATTGACGCAATTTATGGGGGCGGATCTATCGGGTTCGGATTTCAGCGGCGCAGACCTGACGCAGTGCAATTTCAAAGGGGCCGATTTGCAGTCGGCGCGATTGGATGGCGCTTTGGCCAGGAACGTTCTTTTTGTCGAAACCAAACTTAGTCAGGCGAGTCTGCGAAACACGCAACTTCACCAATCCATTTTCATCGACGCGGAACTTCGGCAGGCCGATTTTTCGGGGTCCGAGATGCAGCAATGCATCCTGAAGAACGCCAAGTGCGCCGCCGCGCGGTTTCTGAAA
This sequence comes from uncultured Smithella sp., assembly GCA_964589235.1. GTDB lineage: Bacteria > Desulfobacterota > Syntrophia > Syntrophales > Smithellaceae > UBA8904. The sequence goes on from CAZPTW010000020.1 coordinate 4,421, forward strand.
ACGGATTTGACCTACGCGGATTTTTCTTACGCCGATTTAACCGGTGCCGATTTCAGCGGCGCCACTCTATTTCGCGCGAAATTGCACAAAGCGAAACGCGTGGGGGCGAATTTTTCGGATCGCGCATCGGCGATCGAGGAGGATGCCGATCTCGCGGAAGCGGAAAATTGGGAACCCCTCTATTGACAGGGATGACTTTCTGGATGAAGGAGCATGGTATGTATCAATCAGCCACAAAACAGAAAACCGAAGACCTTTTTCTCAAGGCCGTAGGCAACGTGTCGGCGATAACGTCCGAGGGCTTTTGGGTCCGTTCGTCAGCCGGTGTTTTCCCGGCTCGACCGGCCCTCAGTTGTTTGATCAAACCGGAAATCGGCGACAAAGTCCTGGTTGCCGGGGACGCCCAAGACGCTTTTTTCATTCTAGCCGTGCTGGAAAGACCCGGGGGCTCATCGGTTCACATTCCGCTCGACGGAGACGTAATGATCGGTGTTTCCGGCGGGCGATTCAGCGTGGCGGCCACGGACGGCGTTCATGTTGTGACGCCCAGGGAAATGACCCTAAACGCGCAAGACTTGAACATCACCGCTTCCAAGGCCAATGTTCTGTTTGAACAAATCTCTTACATGGGCCATGTCGTCTGGGCGGAGATCGGGAAAATCAAATGGATCGGGAAGTATTTTCATGCCTTCATCGACAGCGTGTCTCAAAGAGTGAAAAGAAGCTACCGTGTCATCGAAGAAGTCGACAGCGTGCAAAGCCGCCAGATCGATTACAAAGCGAAAGAGACCATGAATCTGCAGGGGCGTCACGCTCTGATCAAAGCCAATGAGCTCGTCAAGATCGACGGCGACCAGATCCACTTAGGATGAATTCAGAAGGAGGAAATATGTTCGCCAACACGCAAATGATGGGAATGGATACGGGGTTCCCCGATGTATGCCTCACGCCGTCGCCGGCGGGGCCTGTGCCGGTGCCGTACCCAAATATCTCGACCGGGCCGATGGGGGTGCCCGCGGCGTATAACGTGCTTTTCATGGGAACGCCGGCGCACAATATGAGCACCACCATTCCGCTGACGAACGGCGATAACGCGGGCGTTGCCACGGGAGTAGCCTCCGGCACCGTGATGGGGCCGTCCAAGCATTTGACCGCGGCCTTTACCGTGTTGGTTGGGGGGATGCCCGCGACGAGGCTTAGCAGCTCATCCTTGCAAAATAACACGAATTGCCCAGGTGTCCGGACGGTGCCGAGTCAGACGAAAGTTTTACTGCTCGCGCCTTAAAATATTTTTTTTGGGGGGGTCGGCGATCGCCCCCGAAAAGGCAAAGTGCCATCGAAGGGGGAGACGATCCAGTCATGACGTTGAGGGAAATGTTTTCTGATGTGTTGTGCCTTGGGCAAAACAGCATGATTTCTTTGTAGGGATGGGCCTTAACTTGGGTGGCTTGTCGGTTGACGTTTTCATGGAAGTGAGATCTCTTGCCCCACCGTCATATCACTAAAGCGGCTCCCTGGGGACGGTCCCCCCATGAGCATGGTCGAAAAGCCGGTCTCCCTGGGTTGAATTCCGCTCTCCGATCCTGCTGTGACACGGGCGCCTCCCTCTGCATGAGAGGCTCTCGGGAGCGGAAGAAGAAAAAACGCCGACTCGGTGCGTCCGACTTCAGGGTTTGGGCGGTCTTCACCGGGGGGTTCGTTTTTCTCTTGTGCAAGCATGTCTTGCAATAGGCGGGAAAATCTGCTTTTTAAATTGGAGCCAGTGCGTTTCCGTCAAATGTTGATGATCGTCCCATTGGTCTCATGCCGTCGCAAAGCCGTAGGCAGACCGTCTCTCGAAAGGGCATGAAGCAGCGATATTCACGGACGAAAAAAGGAGGTTTTTGTCAGACGATGATCCCCTCTCGAAAAATTTGTAACATTTTCCTTTTCCTTTTCGTTGTCTCCTGTCAGGTGTCCTGTGCGCATCGAGAGCCCGCGCCGGATCGCGTGCTGGGGTTTGAAGAAGGGATCAAAGCGTTGGCGGCCGATCTTGGGCATCAGTTGGAGAAATCCAGCATCGGGAATTTGCTCAACAAAGTGATCATCGATCCGGTGACCCAGCGCAAGCAGTTGAAAAAAATCGTCATTGATCCTTTCATCGACATGGAGTCTGGTTATCCCGTTAAGGCCAATGCGCGGATCGCCGAGGTGATGGCGGAAGAGATCAAGACCCGTTTCCAGATCACCGGTCAGATGGAACCGGAGAATCTAGACGTGTCGGAGTACGTTTTGAATGGAATGGTGACCCTGGAACAAAAGCAGGAAGGTCAGCGGAAAATCTACAGGGTCATGTCCACGGTGTGGGAGAAATCATCGGGAAAAGTATTGGCCTCTGCATCCGTCCGGGTGAATCATTTCGATACGACCCCCAAGGATATTTACAAAGACAGCCCCGTTTTTATGAAAGGGAAAAATTACGAGCAATTGTCTTCCTCGGTGAAAAAACAACCTCAGGAGACGGTGGAAAAAGGATATCACGACACGCTGGCCGTGAAATCCATGACGGTCAAGGGGGATGCCTTATACGAGGAAAAGCAATACAAGAAATCCATGTCCTACTATGCGCAGGCGGGAAGAGTTCAGTCCGGCCTGCAGCTGGAAGTGCTAAACGGCCAGTTCACCAATCTGGTCAAACAGAGTCAGTGGGAAGACGCCGAAAGGGTTTACGCCAAGCTCATCCGGACCAGCATCGCCGAGACCAACGAAATTTCGAGTAAGATCACGTTTGCTCCCAATTCAACGTCCCCACTCGAGGGGAAGGCCAGACTCTATAAAATTTACATGAAAGAAATCGCGAAACTTGTCGCTGACGTGCCCGCTTGTCATATTACGATCATCGGACACAGCAGCCGCACCGGAACGAAAGCCTATAACGACCAATTGTCCCTCCAGAGATCGCTTTGGATCAAAAAGCAGATGGTCATGTACGCGCCGCAGATCGGCAATCGATTGGAAGCCGTAGGGCGCGGTTTCAGCGAGAATATCGTCGGAACCGGCGCCGATGATCTCACGGATGAAATTGACCGCCGGGTTGAATTCAAGTTTCAAAACTGCAGGTGAAAGGGTGAACGACGGCAGATACCAGGTTGTCGAGGAGATCGGACGAGGAAGGCGGGGTGTCGTTTACCGCGCCTATGACCCTCGGATGAACCGTGAAGTCGCCCTCAAAATTTTACGCTTCGACCAGGCGGAAAGCGAGTCCTGCATCAATCGATTCTTGCAGAGCATGAATCTCCTCAGCGGCCTGTCCCATCCGAATATCGTGAAGGTCTATGAGGTCGTGCGGCAGGGCGCCGATTTATACATCGTCATGGAGTTTATCGAAGGTTCTCCTCTCAATGACCTGCTTCGTGTCATTACGTTATCTCTGGAAAGAATCGTTGAAATCGGCATTCTGACGGCGCAAGCGCTCAATTACGCGCATCAAAAAGGGGTGCTTCACGGGGATATCCGGCCCAGCAACATCCTTTTGAAGCCCGATCGAACCATTGTCATTTCGGATTTTGGTTGGTCCTCATTTGATGCGGGTGGCCTGTCCCCTCGCGCAGAGGTGATCGCCGGAAATCCTGTTTACCCCTCTCCGGAACAAGTGATGGGAAAAACCGTTGACGGGCGTGCTGATATTTTTTCTTTAGGGGCTTTATTGTATGAGCTTTTGACCGGCCGAAAGCCTTTCGGCGACATAGAGGGTGACTCCACCTCGGTCGTCAACGACATTCTCCATCGAACACCTAGGCCCCCTGCCTCCGTGTCGAACGAGATCGGTGAAAACCTGTCCTCGGTGATCATGAAATGCCTCTCGCGGGAACCGTCCGGTCGTTATTCGACGGGAGACGAACTGGCGCAGGCCCTGAAAAGCTGCCTTGCGAAATCTGAATGGACGGAGTCTGGGGTTCCTGTAACGCAGGAGCGAAAGAAAGAAAGAAAGAAAAGCCGCGCCTTTCCTTGGGCGGTTTTGGGTGGGATGGCTTTCTTCTTATTGGTTTTGGGGGTGGGCGTTTATCTTTATGACCGTCAGGTGGCTTTTGTTCCGTCCGGCGCGTCTTTCAAACACGAAGGCCCCGTCGCGGGAAAAAAACCTCCCCCCGCTCCGACTGAGCAAAGGGAGACGACAAAACAGGATCTCTTGCCGCTCCCGTCGATCAGACAGGAAAAGGGTGTTTTGCCGGCTCATGAAAAACGTGCGCCGGAACCGGAAAACGTCCGTCAAGAAGAAAAGGGAAAGCCCGCCGCCGCTTCCCGGGATGCCGGCGTCGCAAAAAGCACGCCCAAAAAACAGGCGCCCGTTACAGGCAAAACAGTTCCCGCCGTGTCTCAAACGGCCGTGACGATTCTGTCTCAGCCTGAGGGAGCAAGCGCCTACGTGGACGAAAGAAAAAGAGGCCGGACGCCGGTGACGCTGATGCTGCCGGTCGGAAAACATCGTTTGCGGATCAGTCTGCCCGGTTATCAAGAGATCCACAAAGAGATCACAATTTTAGAGACGATGGAATACCCCTTGTCTTTTCAGTTGAGGCCGATGGATGAATCCGATTGAAGCCGACGCCCCTTTGATTGGGCGCATCGTCATGGGAGATGCGATATTTTATGGAACGCTCTGATAATCCAGTCGGCGCGGTGCTCGTCACCGTCAAGCATGGATTGACGACCGATCGGGAAATGCGTTTTGAAAAGACGTTCACCGTCGGCCGAGGCACTCAGTGTAATCTTCAATTCAAGGACCCCTGTGTCAGTAGAAATCATCTCGAAGTCGTGCTCGACGGAGGGGGCTGGCGGCTGCGTGATCTCGGAAGCGCAAACGGCACTTATGTCAACGGCAGCCGCATTCATTCAATCCAGCTCGATGAGCCGGTGGAGGTTGAACTAGGCAGGAATGGTCCAGTCATCTTATTTTCCATCGAAAAAATCGTCGTCCCCGCGACCTCCCCCGAACCCGTTTACGTGAAGACGGCCGAGACCTTTGAAAAAAAGATTCCTTTGTCCGAGACGCAGATTATCCGTCGTTATTTCAGCAAGTCTTCCGAAGAAGGCGCGGGGGAACATACCCTCATGATCCGGCGCGCTTTCGCAAAAGCGCAAAAGAAAAAAAGTCGGACATATTGGGCTGTCATCGGCGCGACAATGATTTTGGTGATAGCGGCGGTCTGCGTCATCATTTACCAAACCCACAAGATCAAGACGTTCAGGCAGACGGCACAAAATATTTTTTATGACATGAAGTCTCTGGAACTTCAAATCAGCAAGCTGGAAGAAATTTTGACATCGACCGCGGGTACGACGTATCAAGCCGCTGAATTGCAGGCCAAGCGCCGCAAGCTCCGGGAGATGGAAAAAAACTATGACACGTTTATCCGCGAATTAGGGATATACAACAAACTTACGGAAGAGGAAAAAGTCATATACCGCATGGCGCGGATTTTCGGCGAATGTGATCTGAACATTCCGGCAGGGTTCGTCAAGGAAGTGATGAAATACGTCCAGAAATGGAAAGCGACCCATCGCCTTCGTGAGGGGCTGGAGAAAGCGCAATCCCGCGGGTATACGCCGATCATTGTCAAGGCATTGAACGAAAACAATCTTCCCCCGCAGTATTTTTTCCTCGCGCTTCAGGAAAGCGGTTTCAATGAGCGCGCCGTCGGGCCGCTGACGCGCTTCGGCTATGCCAAAGGCATGTGGCAATTCATCGCCATGACGGCCGACACCTATGGATTGAAAGTCGGCCCTTTGTATGCCAAGCCGGTCTATGACCCCATGGATGAACGCTTCGATTTTCAAAAAGCCACAAACGCGGCGGCGCGGTATCTGAAATTCATCAATCACACGGAAGCCCAGTCTTCGGGACTCCTCGTGATGGCGTCGTATAACTGGGGCGAAGAGCGGGTCATCCAGGCCATCCGGCAGATGCCGGAGAACCCTCGGGAGAGGAATTTCTGGCGTCTGCTTGCGATTCAATCGATTCCCACGGAAACCTATGATTATGTGTTTTACATCTTTTCGGCAGCCGTGATTTGCGAAAACCCAAAACTTTTTGGGTTTTCCGGCCCTTGCCCGGATTTCAAAAAAGCACATGAACCCTAAATCCCCCCTTTTCCAATGGAGGGAAAAGGACCGAGGAAACTATTCTTTCGTGAGATTCTTTTTGAGTTTTGCAAAGAAACCCTTCGGTTGGCTGTCCTGCGCGATGGGCTGGATGGTTCCTCGTTCTTTCGGCGGCGCCTGAGGTTCCTGGAGAACGGCCTCGGTGTTCTCGGCAAAACGTCCTTCACCGAGGTAACGAAAAACAGGGCCCTGGGGACTGAGGGCGATGTCATCATTGGCGGTCAGTGGAGCGGAAAAGTCCATGGGACGGTTGTTGATTTTGATCAAACCCTTTCCTGTGAGATCTTTGATCCAGTACTGATCGGCGTTGAAGAAAATTTGAACGTGCTGATCGAGGATTGCCGGGTGGTCGAGCACGAAATCGCATTTCGGGTGCCTTCCCAAGACAACGGGCAGCGTTTTGTAAGACCGGATGGAGGGGCCGTATTGAATGACCAAAGGCGCAGCAGCCTTTTGAACGACGACCTCGGGTTTTTGAACCGGCGGCTGAACCGGTGGGGGCGGAGCGAAGACCTCTCCTGTTGGTTCTCTTCGAACCGGAGACGGTTGAGGAAAGCCGGGGGTTTGAGGCGTTGGAGTGATGGGCTTTGGGGCCGCAATACCCGTCGACGGAAGCGACGCGGCATCTTCCTTGACCTGGGTCAGGAAGCTGACCTTCGGTCCTCCGTCGGCAAACATCAACACATCGCCGTCTTTGAGATATTGCTCCTGGATGCGCTTGCCGTTGATGAAGGTGCCGTTTGCACTGTGGTCAACCACACGGAATTGATTCCCTTCCCGGATGATTTCGGCATGTTTCCTGGAAATGCTGGTGTAATCCGCCGGGAAAACAAGATGGTTTGATGGATGACGTCCAATGGCGATTACATTCTCGGAAAATTCTTGAATTTCGCCTTTCATCGGTCCGCTGATATGGACCAATTGAACAAGAATCACAGGTGGCGCTTTCATGTCTTAACCTTTCAAACAGCCGTGCCTTCCTATCTATTTGATCCCGCATTGCTTTTTGCGCGGTGAAAGTATATGAAGTGGCGATCTGTCTGTCAAGGGAATTCTAGATATCCGCCTTTTTTTGCCGCATTTTTCTATCCAGACAGGGCGCCCGGGGGGGACGATATCCGAAAACAATGTCACTCGATTTGATCTATGACATTCAAGTTTTACTCGTCAAACGATTCGATCCGGAAGGCATGGCTCGACAGTGAAACTTTCCGGACGACAAAGCAGCCCCAGACGGGCGAGATGCTTGAGCTGATTTTCCAGCTCCCCGCGGATATTTTGTTCGATGAGCAAAGGATCGAGGCATTCCCGATGATCGATCAGAAGCGTCGCCCGGCCGGACACGACCGCTTGCACAAGTGATTGTTCAATTGCTGGACGGTCTTTCGTCCCGTCGAGCAATTGGAGCATCCGTCTGGCCAGGGGATCGGTGACTTTGACGGACGTATGCAAAAGCGTTGTGACTGTGTCGCCCAGATCGGATTGCAGGCGGGCCAAGGGACTGGCCAAAGGCCTGGCGCCGATATCGACATCCAGAGGCGGTCTCCATAACCGCAGTTCGACCAGCCCCAGTCCGAAGCAGTTTAAAATCGCCTCCGCCAGGGCGGTTCGGTGGTCGGGTCGGGGACAATATTCGGAGCTCCAAACCACCTCCTCGTTGAGTCTTTCCCAGAGCGTTTCAAAATGAAGGGGCATCGGCCAAGCCTTGTTCAGCTCCAGGAGGGCGGCCGTGAGCAGCGGATGGGTCGACGTCAAGCAGGCATTTTTTGCGCCGAGAAATTTGACTTCCCTCGTGCGATCAGGTCGGTCAACCGGCTTTTCCGGGTGGGCCTTGGAGGCAATGAGAAATTGCATCACGGTTTTTGCAGGCAGGCTGCGGTCCACCTGGATGTGGTCATGACATAAAAGCGTCTGGCGGAAACGGCGGCCGATGAGAAAGTCGAAATACTGTTCCCGGCTGATGATATCGTCGCCGAGGCCGGCCATCATGTCTTTGATATGCGGTTTGATCCCGTTGGCCTGCATTTCGTGAAAATGGGCTTCGCAGAGGAATTGGAGCTTTTCCTTTGCCGCTTGGGAGATGAATTCGTGGAAATAGAGATTGGAATTGCAATCCCCTAACTCATCGTGGAAAAGAGCCTTCGGATGGCGATTTCTGAGGTCTTCCTCCCATTCTTTTTGGAGGAGGACACCATAGCGGTTGGGATAATTCTGGGCATCGGCGATCAATTGAATCAACATGAGCGACTGACGGATTTTTTCCTCCGGGGCTTCGAATTTGTCGGCATGAAAAAGCATCATCTCCCGAATCATGCAGCGGATATGGCCTCCGGGGAACGTGTTATAACTGATAAACAAAACGCCTTGAGACGCCAGAGCACGCGCGGCAATCGCCATCACCTTTTTCTGAACCTCGGCGGGGACCCAAGAATAAAGCCCATGAATGATGATATAGTCGAACATCTCCTGGGTCGGTTTAAAATCCATCAAGTCCATCGCCTCCAGGCGGATGTTGGAAAGGCCCAGCCTGGCCGCCATATTTTGTCCGCGCTGAACGGGGGCGTGCGCAAGATCGATCCCGAGAAAAAAGCTTTCAGGCAAAGTCAGGGCCATCGGAATCAAGTTGGCCCCGTCACCGCAGCCCAGTTCCAGAACACGACATCGGTCGGCGGGGGCGGGTGTCATGCCGTGAAGGGTGGCGAGCGTCGCCAGATGATCCGGATGGGTCTGTGCGTAAGGATGGCCCGGATAGGCCACTGTGTCGTATGGGGTCGTTGTCGTCATTGGAGACGCGCCCTTTCCGGAATTGGCGGGTCATGATGGACATCGCCGATGCCCATGGGAGATGTCATTCAATGGGCAAGCCCGATTCGTGCCCATTGGAAAAAAATATTTGAGCGGCAGACGCGTCATGGCGTGAATCGTCTGTCAATAAACCGTAAAAGACTCGCTTGCGATTTTGATTCCCTCGACATAGAGATCGACTCGGTAAGTTCCGGCCACCCAGGTTTTTGTCGAAGCTTCCCGCCAGCCGTAGCCGCTGTTATGATAAGACCAGGTCCAGTCCGCTGCGATATAAGTGTTGAAGTTGCCTCGGAAAATCTCGTGTCCGTTGGGATTGAACCAGATGTGTTCGATGGTAAAATTCTTTCTGACGCCCGCAGCGGGATGGGTGAGGTTGAGTTCCCAACAGATATAGCGACTGGCCGTTCTGGAAAAATTTTTACGGTAGATGCGTTTGTCCTTATCCGGCGGATCGTAGGGGCTTTCGAAAAATTTGACCTCGGAGATTCTGGCGTTGATCTGCTCGATGGTTCCGGTTCCCATGCCCGATTCTATTTTGGGCAGAGAGGCCATCTTTTGTTTTTCTTGCTCGATTCTCCTTCGTTCTTCTTCAATCTTTCTTTTGGCTTCCGAAAGCGCGTTTTTTTCCCTCAAGAGCTCTTCTTCCCGGCGCAGCCTTTCCCGCTCTTCCGCCAGCCGTCGACGTTCCTCGGCGAAATCGTCATCCTGGGTCTTCAGGGCGGTTTGGACTTTCGGTTCTTTTTGGGGTCGGATGCCGGCGGCGTTGAAATAAAAATCGCCGCTGAGTGAAGACAATTCCCATGGAACTTGTTGGCCGCCGGTTTTCAAGGCCAGATCCTGACGGACCTGTTTGAAGACTTGCTCGATGGGAAGTCCAGGCGTTTGGATATGTTTCAGAAGCGATTCTGTATAAGGGCTGTTTCGCCCTTTGCCGTCGGCGGCGACATTTCCGGGACTTGTGGAGTAAGTGATGTAGGTGCCCCGAGGCGCGTTGGAAATGATGCTCAAACCTCTGCTGGCCGAGCGGAAGCTTCGTCCGAACGGGTTGTCGCGGCAGGCGTCCAGGATGACAATGTTC
>CAZPTW010000021.1:0-14430 GCA_964589235.1 uncultured Smithella sp.
CCATCACGGGATTTTTCAGTTTGAGGCCAGCGATTTCGACCGTCATTTCTTCACTGGATTTAAATTCATCTTTTACAAACGATTTGATCATATTCACTTTATCGTCTAATTTAATGACAATTCAGGATTTTTCCCATATGATGTCTTGAATTGAAAAAACAGGTCCGTCTACGCATACTCTCTTGTATGTTTTTTCGCCAAACTCGTTTCGAATCGCAACCACACATCCCATGCATGCACCCACACCACAGGCCATCTTTTCCTCTAATGACACCTGGCAATGATATTGATTATTGAGAATGGTTGCCAACGAACCTATCATCGGCTTGGGGCCGCACGCATATATCATCGAGTCTTCCGTTGGGTACTTTTTGATATCTCTTAAAAATGCGTTTGTGACCAATGTTCTTTCGCCCTCTGTTCCGTCATCCGTGCAGAGGATGATTTTATCGCAATATTTTTGGAGATCCGCCAGGCCAACCAATGCGTTAGCTGTATGCGCCCCAAGATAGAGTGTCATGGCATTATCTCTCTTAGAGATTGTTTGGTGTAGGCATTGTGCCAAATGCGACAGCGGTGCTACTCCGATTCCTCCCGCAATTAATACGATTTTTTTCTTTGAAGAAGCGATTGAAAAACCATTACCCAAAGGGCCACATATCTCCACTTTAGATCCTTTGCTTAATTCCGCCAGAACTTGCGTCCCCTTTCCAACCACCCGATAAAGCAATTCAATGCTACATTTAGATTTCGACCTTCTGAAAGAATAAATGCTAATAGGACGCGATAAAAATGGATCTTGCCTTCCCGCCTGACGTATCATCACAAACTGGCCTGGTATGGGCTGGCTAAAAATATCAGGCATTCCAATTTTCAAAAGAAAAAAATCTTTCTTTACCTCAGAGTTCAGGATAACTTCGCCGACGTAAATATCTTTCGCCATAAGATATCGGCCCTCTTACTTTTCCGACCACATAATCAAAGCATCTTCCTGTGTATCCGTGTAGTAGAGGGGACGCCTCCCTTTTACGATAAATCCACACTTGCGATAAAGATTAATAGCGATTATATTCGATTCACGCACTTCCAAAGTTTGACGAGTCGCTCCGACTTGGTGACCGATATCTTTCATTAATTTAATGAGATTCAAGGCCAAGCCTTGTCGACGAAATTCTGGCCTGACGGTGAGATTATGTAGATGAACTTCATCGGCGATCAACCAAAATATTATATATGCTGCGATAATAGACCTTCCCTCAATCTCCGTTTTGACAACAAGACATTGTGCGTGACTGGTTTTTATCTCATCCAAAAACATGCGTTCTGTCCATGGCGTGGGATAGGATACGCATTCAATTTCCAAAATCTCAGGGATATCCGTCGCCTTCATAAGATCGACGCAGAGATGCTGATCTGTCTTTTCAGAGGCCATAAAAAAATCCCAAAAAAACAGCAATGGTTAAAAATATCGCGCAAAACAAAGGGATGGTGCCACGAAATTTGATAGTATTCAAAGCCACCGCAATCCCCAAAAGCGGCATAAAATAGTAAATCATCTTCAGGATACCTAAAATCGATTCTGGTAATTTCCAATACACCCATCCTAATGAAGCAAACAGAACCGCTTGAGCAAACAAGATAACAAAAAAGTAGATGGCGAAGCTTCTGGCAACCCCCAAAAACGTCTTTTTTTCAATGGCCCTAATGTCAAGCTTTTTTGCATCTTCGATAGCCTGATCTGATAATTGATTATTCGTGACCATCATTCTAACGTCGATATTTTTGACAAGAATACCAAAAGGAATGGCAGCTAAAACCGCCATGGCAATGAGATCCGGTTGAACATCGCTTTTGGGATGCATGATCAAAGATGCCACCGATACAGCCACCACAGAAGCAACAGAATCATTTGGGGGAATGTAAATCCCGATAGGCACTCGATCAATCCAGAATAGCTCCAAGATCGCACCGATGATCAGTCCGACATACACATTACCAAGAACCAATCCGGTCAAAGGCGCAATAATAATCGGTCTGGATATCATGACTTGAAGTAAAATACGATCAAGGCACAAAAGCGAACCGATCAACGCGATAAAAAATATTTTTACCAACAAAATTTGCCATGCCATGAAGCTATAATTTTACAACACAATGCGCTTTTAAGGCTTCTCGAATATCGACACTCTTTTCCCTAGGTACCCTTTTCAATTCAATCGATACACCCCGCTCTTCCAATAAACGAATAACATCTTTGATGTCTGACTCACATAAAAAAACAGATGGAGCACAGCAAATCTTGTATTCTTCATGATGGATGTTGCCGATGTTGAGTTTATTGAAATGAAAACCTTCCTGATGCGCCTTCAGAGCGTCAGTAATATTGCTGAAAAGGACTATCGTTTTCTTTCCTTTACCCTGCTGAAATGGGTAAGTTGACGCAAAATCTTCAACAGACCAAATATTAACTTCAATATCGCTTGGAACGGCCATTCGGATAACCGTTTCGCAAAAGAAATCACTTGCCGAATTGTCATCTACGACCATGATACATTTTGCCTTGATGAAAGGGACCCAAGCTTCTAAAATCTGTCCGTGAACCAACCGATTGTCCACGCGAACCAGGGCAATGTCGTAGGTTTCTGCCAAATCGTCACCCAATTGCTTTTTTGTTCAAAATCTCACTGGCCAAAGATATGTTCTTTTTCCCGTAGTCTTTTATAAAACACGCAAACTCATTTAATGTTGTTTCTTCTTTCACATCCGATAATTTCAAAAGCATAGGCAAATTCACACCAGTGACAACTTCCACTTTACCTTCTTTCATAAATGACAAGGAAATATTGGACGGCGTACCTCCAAACAAATCCGTCAAAATCAAAACGCCTTTCCCTTTATCTAGCTTTTTGATAGCCGTGCTGATTTCTTTTTTTAGATCTTCGACGCTCTTTGTTTGATCGACACAAACATGCATGACGTCATTAAGTTTTCCTTTGATTGATTCCGCTGCGGCAATCAATTCATTCCCAAGATTCCCGTGCGTTGTGATTAGCACTCCGACCATGATTTTCCCCCTGCTGCATGCTTCCAAACAATATGAACTATCGCCGACTAAAACTGCATGCACTAAACTTCAAAACAGTATCGCAGGCTAATTGATCGCCTAGTAATTGTCAAGACTTATAAAAAACGATCAATTGCAGACCTCCCATTCGGGTGAATCTATCCTATATAATTGATTTTTTTGATGGCCATGATTTATTGTTTCAAGGCATCCGCCAATCCAGAATGCCGAACGATTCGATTGTTAATCGCTTTTAAAAAGATTTTGGGGCTCGACCAGATTGAAACTGATTCTCGGGCTCTGGTCAATCCTGTATAAACCAACTCTTTTGTTAAAACAGGATTTTCAAAATCTGATAAAATCAATGAGATTTCATTATATTCCGATCCTTGACTTTTGTGTACGGTCATCGCCCATGCCGTTTCGTGACGCGGCAACCTTTCCAAACTAACCTTTCTCATGCCTTCTTTGTCATGTTGAAAATAGGCTTTGAGCCTGTTACCATCCTCCTTGTCTTCTAACACGATCCCGACATCCCCATTGAAGAGATTCATCACATAGTCGTTTTGTAGGATCATCAGAGGCTGCCCTGCATAATGAAGATCGCCCATAAACAGCAAATTTTGATCGATAAAGAATTTTTCAATCAAACGGTTGACCCTTTCTATGCCCCAGTAACCAGATCTCAAAGCACATAAGATTCTGAAATTCTCGAACAGCATAAAAATTTCTTCAGGGCTTTTTTGATTTAATGCGACAGCATCTAAATATTCCCTGTAGGACTCCATAAAATAATGAAGCATTTCCGATATGTTTTCTTCCGTACGATGAAGGTCATAAAATCGAACATCTTTAAATTTCCCATTTCTCAGAAAAAGAAGGACTTGTTCTCCATTACCATTTTTTACTGCTTGACTGACAATTCTCAAATCGCTCGTTTCGCTAAAACGATAATTCTTTCTAAGTTCAATAATGGAGTCCCAAACTCCTTCCGCCCTGCCCGTTGGATTCATTGTCTTAGTGAAGATCATTGAAATCACATTTAAAAATGAATCCGAAAAATGGTTGAGAGGTGACGTAAAGCAAATGCTTCCGAGGACTGCCCCCGCTTCGACAGATGCCAGTTGGTCTTTATCCCCCAGTAAAATCAATCTCGCATCACTGTGAAGAGCTTGCATTAATTTTGCCATCATCGGCAGATCCACCATGGAAGCCTCATCGATTACCACAATATCATATGGTAGTAGGTTGTTTTTATTGTATCTAAAATATGGCGAAAATCGAAGACTCCCCAAGAGACGATGCAACGTTTTGGCCTCATCGGGAATGACATTTTTGATATCATCGGACCAATTTGAGCTCATCTTCGCTTTTTTAATCGATTCTTCCAACCTTTGCGCCGCCTTACCTGTGGGTGCGCATAAAGCGATGCGATGGCTTTTTTTCTCGACATCGGATATAAACGCCAAAATCTTTGCAACGGTCGTTGTTTTTCCAGTTCCCGGACTGCCGGTGATGACAAGAAATTTTTTTATTAAAGCAGCAAGAGCGGCAACACCAGGCCAATCAATTTCAGAATTCAATGTCTCTGGAAAATAAAAGTGTAGTTTATGTTGAATTTTTTTTATATCAGATGTTGCTTTCCTATTTTCACTGTATGATCTTTGTTGGATAAAATCGATGACGTCTCTCTCATATCGCCAATAACGGTGAAAGTAGAGTCGATGATGATCATCTAAAATGAGTGGTTTAAATTCTCCAGGTCCACCGACATGTTCATCTTCTGTCAAGAATTTGACCCACTCCGACAATTCAGGCAGTTGAAGAAATTTCTCATTCTCTTCCGCGCATTCCAAAGTTTTACCTGCGTATTCTCGCAAGTCCAGACAAACATGTCCATTGCGCAACTGACGACTGACTAATTTAGCTGCAAGTCGAATGTTCTCATTCGATTGACAAGTTAAAGAGGAAACAAAATCTCCGAGACAATCATCAATTTCAGAAAAATAACTTGATTTTCTTTCCATTCTTTTATCGATTCTACCTCAATTTCATAAGATTCACCGATATTTATATTATACTATTCACTTTTTTTCTGCACGATGCCTTGCTTTCTTGTCAAGACAATTTACATTGACATTGTTTTGTTTTTTGATTAATGAAATGTTATACGTTATTACTTGGATCATTTAAACAAGGATGTTTATCTTATGAAAAACTCTCGCTTTTATTTCCCAATCTCAAGTCCTCAAAAAGGTTTTACGCTCATTGAAATCATCGTTGTCATGGTGATGATCGTGCTTCTTGCGTCTCTTGTCGGTCCTAAACTTTTTCCGAAATTGGGACAGGGCAAACAAAAAGCGGCTCAGGCTCAAATAGCCATGATTGAGCAAGCTCTTGATCATTTTCGGCTTGATATCGGTCGTTACCCAACCACTGAAGAAGGATTAAGCGCACTCGTGAAAGATCCTGGCCTACCAAGATGGGGAGGCAGTTATTTGAAGAAAGGTCTCCCCAATGATCCTTGGGATAGGCCCTATCAGTACAAATGCCCAGGAACCCATGGTGATTACGATTTATTCTCTTACGGGAGAGACGGCAAACCCAATGGTGATGGAGAAGATGCAGACGTAGTCAATTGGAAATGAAAAAGTTCCCTTAATGACTTTCAAAATGATGACACACTTCCAACAGCATTTTTTGATAATATGTTAAGAAAATTCATTTGGACGATATTCTGCACACTGATCATTTTTTATTCACCATCGAATGTTTTCTCAGAACATCAACCTTTGTCAGTAACTACCACTTCTCCTCCGCAATCGCAGCAAGAAGATCAACTTAAAAATCTGCCAAAACCGGCTATCTCGAATAAACAATCAACAGATGCTCTTAAAAAATCCCAATTTCACAAAGGTCAAATCAGTTTAAACTTTGATGATGCCGAGATCAATGCAGTCATGCAAACGATTCTTGGGAATCTTTTAAAAGTAAATTTCATCGTTGATCCTAGAGTCAAAGGGACTATTACTTTCCGTTCAGTAAAGCCTGTCCCTTATGAAGATATTCTTCCAATTATGGAAGTCATCCTCCATTCTCATGGCATAGCAATCGTCGAAAATGCAGGTATTTACCGTATCGTCCCCATCAACGATGTCCCACGAGAATCTGGCTCTGTCAGCTTTGGCCGGAATCCCGATGCCGTGGAGATGTCTGGCAAGGCGGTGATTCATGTGGTTCAAATCAAATATGGTTCTTCTACGGAAGTCGCCAGGGTGTTAACACCTTTCATTTCCAACAATGCGGTGAGCGTAGATGTTCCTAAAAATAACCAGCTTGTATTGGTAGACACGCCTGCTAACATTAAACGCCTGCTCAACCTGATCAATATATTCGACAGCGAAGATTTGAAGAAAAAAAGCCCACAAGTTTACGTCTACAATGTTCAAAACAGTAAAGCAAAGGATATTGTCCTATTACTCAATCAAATATTCGGTGCAAGATTGTCGGGAGATGCGTTCGTCCAAAAAATGATGGAAGAACAAATGGAGCAGCAACAACAGCAACAGCAACAGCAACAGCAACAGCAGCAGGGGCAACCACCTCAAGAACAAACGCCTCCGTTGATGCCTGCGGCCATCAACAGAGGCGCGTCGGTCATGATTTCTTCATATGCTAAGATTTTTTTTGATGAGTTAACAAATACCATCATCATCCTTGGCACACCTGACGACTACAGAGTCATCTCTGAGACCATCAAAACCATAGACGTTGTTCCACGCCAGGTGATCATCGAAGGCGTGGTTGCACAGATTACATTGAGCGATTCTATGAATATGGGGTTTTCTTGGGCGATTAATACCAGTATCGATACACTCGGTCTTAAGTTTGGCATGAACACGTCCAATCTTGATTTTTCAAATACCGACACGATCAAGAAATTTGGCAAAGGTTTTTCCATCATCGGAACGGATAATGGCAATGTCGTTCGTGCCGTTATTCAGGCCCTTGAAGAGGATTCGAAAGCAAAGCTTTTGGCATCACCCCATATTCTGGTTGCTGATAACAGAGAAGCACGAATACAAGTTGGTCAATCCGTTCCTATTCCTACCTCTGAAACTATAGCATCGGCTGGCAACCCTGCGCAAAAGACAATCCAGTACAAGGACATCGGTATTATTTTAAAAGTCAAACCACGCATCAATGACAGTGGTCTCGTCGCGATGGATATTACACAGGAAATTTCAAATTATGAGAAAATTACGCTCTATTCCAATGAGCAACAAATTCTTTTGAATAAAACAGAAGCATCAACAAATATGGTTGTGCAGGATGGTCAAACGATTGTCATCGGAGGACTGATTCGCGAGGAGAAATCAAACGCCGCATCAGGATTTCCTTATCTCAGCAAAATCCCATTAATCGGTTTTTTATTTGGCGAAACGGAGCAGGCAAAAAAACGCACCGAAATCGTAATATTACTAACTCCACACGTGATCAAGAATCAACAACGAGCAGCGGATATCACATCCAGGTATATCGATAAATTCACGGGAACAGGCGCAAGCCAAGGGATTAAAAAAGAAGATCTGGTAACGGATATCCAGTCATCAACGCCTTCTTCAAAGAAATAAGTACGGTTCATGGATTGCGATGCTCATCCTGAACCGAAGGCATATCTTTCGTCCCCGGAAGTTCTTGTCCTGTCGGCTTCATCACTGTTGGGGGTGATGGATTGAGGTAAGGCTGTTTCTCCACATGATCGCGAACAGTTTTTTCATTCCGTTTCAAATGAATGGTGATTTTTTCATCATTACGAACAAGAACGATCCTTTCGGGATAGATCTCTTTCAGAACGAAGCCACTGATGATATCCCCTTTTTTGAATGCGCGCTGGCGAGGTACACCTGAATTGTTTGAGTACGGACTGTTTAGGTCATCAAGGTACGCCATCTTCAATTCTGGACTTATAAATGTTCCATATAACGTAATTTGTGGCGCTTGGATCGAAGTTTCAAGTGGAATTCTCTTCACAACTTTTCTCTCGGGATGAAAGAGATTCTTTTCCATTTTTGAATATTCATATTTTGTTCTGTATTTACCAATCTCAAAGCTTTTTTTAACCTGATCTTCAACGTAGGAGTCAGGAATAGAAGGCAACTCCACACCAGATACCATCTGAACCATGTAAAAAATCGTGTAGCAAAGACTTACGATAATGACCGCGCTTAAAATAATGTTCAACGGGGTCATCGAAATTTTTATTTTTTTCAAGAAATTCATATTAACGTCCAACACCTATCGCTGCGATTTTAAATTTTGCAGCCAATTCTCTCGGAGAGGCCGGATTTATAACTCGAACGTCGACATATTTTATGATCATGTACAATGCATTGGATTCTATTTCATAGAAAATATCACTTAGGGCGCGCACATCGGGAAGCAATGTATCTATCTCCATTTCATAAATCACATATTTACCTTTTTTTTGAGGTAGTGCTTTGTTACTGCCATTTATTTGTCCTCCGTTTTTCGCAATAATTTCTCTTAAGGTATGATTGAATTGTTCCAAGGCATCATTCGGTTGAGAACTTTTAATGATGCCCTTATCATCGTTCATCTTAATGGGTCTCAAAAAATTCAGCGTGCTTGCAATCTGCTGTCTTTTGGAGACGGCGACAGTATATTTATACAACATATGCTCTTTCTGCTCTCTATCGTCTTTGAGTTCCGTTACTTTTGTAGACAACGCAACATAGCCGTACTCATAAGCGATATAACATAAAAGAACGATTGTTAGCGGCAGAGCAATTTTTAATATGATACTTTTCTGGAGCATTTTATTGACCTTTTTCATTAGCCGGCAGAGTGTTGTCAATGTCCATTAAAAAAACATTCGAACTCATTGTTTGAGGATTTTCCCCCGTCGCCGCATGACGTGTGACTAGACGGACATTTTTAAAGTATGGAGAGGCCTCAAGTATAGGCACCACATCACCTTGAGCCCCTTTGCCATGCATCTCAAATTCAAATGTATTTTCTGTTATAGTCATTCTGGATATCCAAAACTTTTCAGGAATGAGATCGCTGATTTCTCTCAATAAAAGAATTCTCGGCGGCTTTGTGTTCTTGAATTCATTGATTGTCTGTATTTGGTATAAAATTTCATCTAATTCATATTTTTGGGGGCCGAATTTACGAAAATCGTCTTTTAAAAGATGAATTCTCTTCTCCAATTGGTAAATTCTCACCGCCTCATACATGATCGGTGAAAAAAGGGTTGCAAAGACGAGAATTATTGACGTGAATGCTAGAATTATTGTAAATCCATAAGACTGAAGAAATCCATCTTTCCTTTTCTTCGATAAGAAATTTCGGCTCTCGAAGTCCGGTTTCAATAATTGCAAGTATGCCGATAACGAAAGAAAATCCGCTTCTTGAGTCTTTCCTTTTAATTCGATGGATAAGTTGGTTTTCCTCAGAATATGCAACGGTATCCCGTCCACCTTCTCCCTCAAAGACTCGTAACCTGTTTGTTCTATGAACAAAACAATCTGGAGGGATTGCCCTTTCTGCTCAAAACTCTTAGCGTGTGTTCTCAAATCCTCTAATAAACATTCGACTCTTTTTTCTTGATCATTTGTGTTGAATTTTTCTTGGTAGGCAAAAAGAATGATTCCATTTTCAATCGCGGATACCTCATAGGCGTCTTGAAAAATTTCAACCACTAAAAAAGTATGCCTTCCATAACAATGGTTGAGAAAGACTCCGGCCACTGATAAATTTGATGTCACTTTCTCAACCTTCATTCCAATATCTTCGATTGCTTTGATATATCCATCGATGATGTCTTTTTTCGCCGCGGCGACGGCAATATTTACAGTTTCTGAATTCTTTCTAACGACTCTGTAATCAATATAAGCGTTTTCTGAATTTAAACACAACAATCGATCGAGTTCATAGGAGATCACTTCTTCAAGACTTTCGAGAATCGTCACAGGAAATTCGACCGTGCGGTGTATTGTCCATGCTTTAGGGAGAGACAGAATGACTTTTACACTTCGAGCATTTGACTCACTGATAAAATGAGTCAATACAGAAGCTACCACTTCCGGTTTGGGAATTTGGCCGTCCTGATAAACGTATTTGCGACTGATGTTTTCAAGTGATTTACGTTCATACGTATATTTTCGACACGCGAAAATTCTGGATCGTCCAAAAAAACTTGATCCGTACACAAAAGAAAGGCTGTCTTTATCCAATGCAACAAGAATTCTTTTTTGAGGGAAGAAGAATCTTTCATTCAGATCATAATTGAGAAAATCCCAAACGATTTTCAAAAAATTACTTACGACACGCCATAGGTTTGACTTCAACAAATTTAACTGATTGGTGACGATTTTAAGATTCATTGCATTATATATCCGGGGCTCTTATAATTTAAAAAATGGAATTTATTGTTCCCATCAATGACGAGTGTGGCTGTAATTGCATATCCTCTCTGTTCTTGATCTTTGTAACCGGTGGCATATATGGTATAAACATTTGTCTCACCAATACCGAGATAAGGCATAAAGTTCTGATTTAGGTTACCAATTTTGTTTTGATAATTACGAATCGTATCAATGTCGTTTTTTAACCTGGCTTTTAAAATCCCTTCTTCGATATCGGGGGTTATACCGGGAATTGAAAGCAAGACCTCTTTCGATGCCACATCCAGGTTAATTTGCGGTGCATTAGAATAGACCGTTACAAAATGAATCATTCCCCTTCTGGTTCCTTCACCATATATGATTTCTGGTGTAAGATCTTTGATAAGATTCAGTTCATCAAGAGAATCAAATTCCCGATTTTTCGCTTTGTAGGGGTTCAAGAGAGACATATAATAATTCGATTCCGCGCCTTTTATACGAGTTTCTTCATCCTCATCTCTCCAATCCATGATGGCATTAACAATGCGATCCGCTTTTTCTCTTTCCAATCCCAATTGTACAAGAAGATTGCTTAAAATAATTGCTGTCTGATCTGATAAGGCATTGATATTGATTTTGCCCCCTTCATCCATGATTCGAATTTTGTAAAAACCGTCACCGATTTTTTCTGTATAGGGTGTTCCATCAACTTGAAATGCGGTTTCAAGACTTTTTCCTGAATCAAGTGCCTTGTTCTTTTTTGCCGCAATTCGATAAAATATTTCTGCAATACCCCTTTGAAGACCTGCCTCTGCGTAATATTTATTTTCTATAGACTCTTTAAAGGCGAATGTTGAATAAATATCGGTTTTGACAAGGGATGAAAAAGAGATGGCCATTATGCTTAGAATCACTATTAGCCATAATGTAATGAGCAAAGCAATTCCGTGATTCGATGATCCTACACTGTGAGCCTTTTTCATGCAATCCGTGCAATGTTCCTTACAATCATTTTCAACAGGGGCTTCAGTTTTGTTCAACGTCATCCTTGATTACTTTAAAAAAACAAAAGAAGCAATTTAAATATTTTGAAAACAAAGATCATTTGCTGATTTTTCTTGCCAGAAGCGGAAAAATGAACGAGTATTTATCTCCATCGTATTTCAGATTCAATTTAATTTTTTCAGGTGTCTTTTTATGATCTTGCCACTCCTCGACCCATTCCTCCTCTCCTAGAATATCTTTTTTAATGGAATACTCAAAGGAAATATGATCCGTTTTTGAAAATAAAATCGTTTCTTGAATTTTGCCGGTTCCAATCCTTTTTTCTGAAGCTTTCAGCGACACTTGTCCATTTTCTTCCTGAATCACTTGATAATCAACCAAAACATACCCATGCAATCCGTCCCAAATCGAATATCCCGTTGGAAATTGCAAAAAATTTTTCGATCCTGAAAAAACGATTTTCTTCATTGCGTCTTTTTCATCTGATATTGGAATTTGAGAATTAATCTGATAGGTTATGATATTTATGGCCGATCTGAATCTTTCCATTTTTTCAATCTTGTTCTCACCTGATAGAATCGAATTGATTCCCAAACGCACAGCGGTTCCTGCCAAAGCAATCACGATAACCAAAAGTGAAATAGAGATAAGAACTTCAAGAAGCGTAAAACCGTCTTCTTTTTTACGTAGATTGTAAAGATAACTGGCCATGAAATAATTTGAATCGTTCATTTCACTTTTTCTGCATGAACGCTTCTTCTTTTTTATTGTCTTCTGAGTTTAAATGTCTTTTAACTGTTTTGTAAGATTTTAGGATGCAGGATTTTTCCTTTCGGTCTATTTGCCATCGTACAATTAAATCAACTTCCATGAGTTTAACTGGTAAATGCTGAAATCTATCTTTCATAATCTCTGCTGTTCTAACGTCCGCTCTGTAATCCGAATTGGTTACATTCGTAATGGTGGTATCCTCCAAAAAATCTTTGCCGATCATTTCCCTCATGGTGGCATCAGCCAGTACAACCGCGGGCAGATAATTTTTAGATCTCACTATATTTTGCATGTTCGTCGAAAATAGTTGCGCTGAAACCGCAACAGCTATTCCTAACAAAACAAACGCGATCAATATCTCGATTAAGGTAAATCCATTGCAACCAATTTTTATCGAAGAACATTTTTTTACAATGAGCATTCCAATTTACCTCTTCATCCATACGCATTCTGTAAGGAGACCGGTCAACTATGAACAACCGACAAAAAGTTGTCAAGACCATAATTTATTGGCGAATTGCCACAAATAAGTGGCATATGGGTGTCTTGGGTGGATTTAAAAGGCCGTAAAAAGGATATGGCAGCATAACGCCCGCCGCGTCCAAAACCGAAGGAAAGAGATTTCCGGCTATGCCATCCACCTCTTTCTTGGACCATCGCTAAAAGCAGGCATATCATGGGTGATAAATAGGAGTTTTGTAAATTGACTTGATAGGCATGTCATACTTATTGACACAGGCGCGGTCATATTCTAAATTGCCTGAAAAGAAAGAGCTATAGGATATGGTCAAAAAATCGTTGAATCATAAAAGCCATGTGCAGCGGCGGTTCGATCGTCTCATAATGTCTCGTCATTCGGAACTGGATGGGATAGATAAGGACCTTACGTCTTTCCCGACGGAGACGCTGATTTGTTCATCACCTTCGTCATCCCTTTTAGTTTCGTTACGGACATCTGCGGATCTGGAGAGATCCTTGATCACGTAACGAAATGACCGCCATAGAGTCCGATGATTCAGATTTAGACGACATGCTTTGTTTAGACCTCGCGCCGCTTGCAATTCAATGTTACAATGAATTTCTCCCCTAAAGACGTTCGACATGGAAGAGCTGAAAAAGTCACAATATTGATGATTTCATTTTTAACAGGGTTCACAAAATGATTAGTGATTATTTCGATAAAATTTTCATCATTAACCTACCCCGTTCAATCAAGCGGCGCGCGTTGATGCTCTATCAAATGGGCAAAATGAACATGAAAAACTTTCAGTTGGTCAAGGCGGTCGACGGAAACCATTTGGATCTCAAAAAAATGAAAGAAGATGGGGTGTTGCTTTGGGATGACTGGAATTTGAGGGATCTAACTCCGGGGGAAGTCGGCTGTTATTTAAGTCATGTCAACATTTGGAGAGCCGCCGTAGAGCAGAATCTCGAAAAAATTCTTATCTGCGAGGATGATATCATTTGGCGCCCAGACGCTCATGCAATCGCGGATCGTTTCATGTTCGAAGTGCCTCTCGATTGGGACATCATTCACTTTCACAGCCATGTTCAAGTCGGATCAGGTATTTCATACGATATTAAAAGAAAAATGATCAGCGCACATGTTTGGATGGGGTATGCGGAGGGTAGAAGCTCAGCCTGTTACGCGTTGACGAAACGAGGCCTTAACTTTTTGCTGAACATAGCGTTTCCGATTCGATACACTTTGGATGGCACGATCAATAAACTGACGTCTCCACAATGGCGTTCCGAATACCGCGGTTATGTCTGTTGGCCTTTTTTATGTGAAAACGCGAATCTTCCATCGGATATCGGTTACGAATTCGACAAAAAGAAGGAACAAAATATTGAAAAGCCCTCCCAGCACTAAATTCCTCGTCACAATGTTCATCCAGATACATCACGTTGAGACCGTCACGCCGAAGCTTGGCGCCTAGCTTAAGTTGCAAAAAGCACGAAGTGTTTGGGTAATGGCTGCTTCTTTTACAAATAAATGTCGACGAACCGAGTTCGTTCGTGTCTTGACTTTGATGCTTCATCCCTGAAGAGCAGGTACTCACAATGATCACCGGGCCACTAGGTTCCCTCTTTTCTCGATCATTTCAAAGCCAGACAGTCATACAGAACTTTCGCCAATATAAGTGCCTGATCGCTGAAAGCCTTATCTGGAACGGT
>CAZPTW010000022.1:0-14201 GCA_964589235.1 uncultured Smithella sp.
GTCGCCACGGTGGACGGCACCGGCATCGCGCGCAAGGAAATGGGGGTTCCCATCGCCAACACCACCATGATCGGCGCGTTGCTCAAGGTCATCGGCGTGATGGAACTCGACGCGATGAAGGATGCCATCGAACATCGGTTCGGCAGGATCGCCCAGAAGAACTTGAATGCGATGAAACGGGCCTACGACGAAATCAAAATACTAAATTAAGAGGTAAGTATGACATTGAAGACATGGCGGGAACTTCCCATCGGCTGCGTTGTTTCCGAGCCGGGAAGCGCCAGTGAGTACCATACGGGAAGCTGGCGTTCACAACGGCCGATCTGGGACAACTCCAAGTGCATCAAATGCGGCGTTTGTTATGTCTTTTGCCCGGAGGGCTGCGTGCAGCAGGGCGAAGACGGGTTTTTCAAGGCGAATTTGGATTATTGCAAGGGATGCGGTATTTGCGCGCACGAGTGTTGGCCCCGAGCAATCAAGATGTTGGAGGAAACATAATATGGGTAAACGTGTTGGTTTGGAAGTAACGGTGGCCGTGGCGGAAGCCGTGGCGCTGTGCCGTATCGATATGGCGGGCGTTTATCCGATCACCCCTCAGTCGCACATTGCCGAACATCTCTCCAACCTTGTGGCGGACGGTGTATTGGACGCCGAATTCATGACGGTGGAATCCGAACACTCGGCCATGAGCGCGGTGATCGGGGCATCCGCGGCGGGCGCCCGGGCTTACACGGCAACCGCCTCCCAGGGACTCCTTTTGATGAATGAGCTTTTGCCGATTGCGTCGGCGATGCGGCTGCCGATCGTGATGGCGGTCGCCAATCGCGCCGTTTCCGGCCCGCTGAACATCTTGAACGATCACTCGGATATCATGCCTCAACGGGATGTCGGCTGGATTACGCTTTTTGCGGAAAACGGCCAGGAGGCGGTCGATTTGTCCATCCAAGCGTTCAAAATCGCGGAGCATCAAAACGTCATGTTGCCGGTTTGCGTCAATATCGACGGGTTCCAGTTGACACACATGGTGGAACCCGTGGAAATGCCCAGTCAGGAAGAGGTGGATCAGTTTCTGCCGCCGTTTGCGCCGCACGCTACGCTGCATCCGGCCAAGCCTGTCACGATGGGGGCGTTTGCCATGTCGGATTATTTCACGGAAATCATGAAGGCCAAAGACGAGGCCATCAAGAATTGTAAACCGGCGATTCTCGAGGTTTGGGCCCAATGGGAAAAGATGTTCGGTCGCGCCTACAAGCCGATCGAGACTTACAGGGCCGATGATGCGGATTTTGTGATGTTGACCATGGGCTCCATGGGCGAAACCGCGAAAATCGCGGTGGATGAACTGCGCGCCAAAGGGGTGAAAGCCGGTCTTCTGAAGCTTCGGCTTTGGCGGCCTTTTCCGTTTGCTGAACTCAAAGCGGCTCTACGAAACGTGAAAAAACTGATTGTCACCGACCGCGCCTGCTCTTTCGGCGGTCCCGGCGGTCCCGTCTTTTCGGAAATCAAGTCGGCCATGTACGCTGAAACGCACCGCCCCTTCATTTACAATTTTATCATCGGGCTGGGCGGCCGTGACGTGCAGGTCAAAGAATTCGTCGGCATGTTTGAAAAGGTCATGGGCGACACCGATAACAAGGCGGCGGACACTTATGAATTCTGGGGGGTGAGAGAATAATGCATACCGTAGAAAATTTTGACTTATTTGCCCCGAGGCTGATTAATAAACAAGAATTGTTCTCGCCCGGCCACCGGGCTTGTTCCGGGTGCGCCGAGGTGTTGGCGGTGCGCCTGATGTGTAAGGCGCTGGGGGAAAACACCGTGATCGCCTCCGCGACAGGGTGCATGGAAATCATTTCGAGTATGTTTCCGACCACCGCCTGGCGGGTGCCCTGGGTGCATGTGGCGTTTGAGAACGCGGCGGCCGTCGCCTCCGGAATCGAAGCCGGCTTGAAAGCGCTCAGACGGAAAGGCCGGATTGACGACCGTTACGTCAAGGTGGTCGGCATGGCCGGTGATGGGGGCACGATGGATATCGGTTTTCAGGCCCTATCCGGCGCGATGGAAAGAGGCCACGATATGATTTATGTCTGCTTCGACAACGAAGCGTATATGAATACCGGCATTCAGCGCTCCAGCGGGACGCCGATGGGGGCCTCCACCACCACGGCTCCGGCCGGTAAGGTCAGCATCGGACAGAAGACCTGGAAAAAGAACATGCCGGAAATCATGGCGGCACATGGCATTCCCTATGTCGCGACGGCCACACCGAGTTTTCCGCTGGATTTCATCCGGAAGATCGAAAAAGCCAAGAGCATTCACGGACCATCCTACATTCACGTTTTTTCCGTGTGCCCGACCGGTTGGCGCTCTCCTTCGCACACAGCGATTTCCATGGGGCGCTTGGCGGTCGAAACCGGGGTCTTTCCCCTCTTCGAAGTGGAAAACGGCCATTACCGCCTGTCCCCGGACATGCCCAAAAAACTTCGACCGATCACGGATTACTTCAAGCCTCAAGGGCGTTTCCGGCACTTGACGCCCGATCAGATCGAGATGATCCAGGAAAAAGTGAGAACCGAATTCCAGAAGCTCGTAGAAAAGGCGAAATATCTCAAGACAGGCAATGAATAACGGGGCGCGTTCCCCAAACGAATACCGAGGTGATAAAAGCATGACAAACGTCAGTGAAATCAAGAAAAAAACCAAACAAATCGTCAAGAACCACCATGGCGATAAAAGCGCGCTGATTGCCGTGTTACAGGATATTCAGGAAGCGTTCAATTATCTTCCCAAAGAAGCCCTGATCACGGCGGCGAAAGAACTGGGTGTCTCCGAAAGTCGCGTCTACGAGGTGGCGACATTCTATACGGCATTCAGTCTGAAACCGCGCGGCGAGCACGTGGTGAAGATCTGCATGGGGACCGCCTGTCACGTCCGCGGCGCCGCCGCCATCCAGGATAAAATGGAACGAACGCTGGGCATCAAACCCGGTGAAACGACGGCGGACGGGAAATTTTCGTTGGAGACCGTCAATTGCGTGGGGGCCTGCGCGCTGGGCCCCGTGGTTGTCATCAACACGGAATACCATGGTCAGGTCACCATGGCCAAAGTGGATAAGATCATCGACAAAATCAAAGAGGGGGCGCAGCCATGACCAAAATAACCAGTGCACAGGCCTTGCGCCAGGTTCAGGAAGATCTCAAGAAAAATTTCGATCCCTCGAAAAAACTCGTCACCATTTGCGCCGGAACCGGTTGCCGCGGTTACGGTTGCATGAAGGTGAAAGAAGAGTTGGAAGCGGAAATCAAAAAACAGAATATGGACGTGGAGGTTCGCGCCACCGGCTGTTTTGGGTTCTGTGAAAAAGGGCCGCTGGTGGTGGTCCACCCGGATAAAGTGTTCTATCAGCAGGTGAAGGTGAAAGACGTCGCCGATATCGTCGGGAAGACCGTCGCGACCGGAGAGGTGGTGGAGAAGTTGCTCTACCGGGATCCGCAGACCAATGAGACCGTGATGAAAGAGGAAGACGTTCCGTTTTACAAAAAACAAAAACGTCTGGTTTTCGGCCAAAACGGCATGATCGACCCCACCCGCATCGAGGATTACCTGATCCTCGGGGGTTATTCCACACTGGCCAAAGCCCTCACGGAGATGACCCCCGACGGCGTCATCTCCGAGGTGAAAAAAGCGGGGCTCCGCGGCCGAGGCGGCGGCGGATTTCAAGCCGGTGTGAAATGGGAAAGCTGCCGCAAGGCGCACGGGTCGCCCAAATACGTCATCGGAAACGGCGACGAAGGCGATCCCGGCGCTTACATGGACCGAAGCCTCATGGAAGGCAATCCGCACAGCGTGATTGAAGGCATGATCATCGGCGCTTATGCCATCGGCGCATCCGAAGGTTACATCTATGTGAGAAACGAATACCCCCTGGCCGTTTTGCATTTGACCATGGCCATTGCCGCCGCGAAGGAAGCGGGACTGCTCGGGAAAAATATTTTAGGAACGGATTTTTCGTTTGACATTCACATCAACAAAGGCGGCGGCGCCTTTGTCTGCGGGGAGTCTTCGGCTTTGTTCGCCTCCATCGAAGGGCGTGCCGGCGAGCCCCGAGCCAAATATATTCATGCCGTCGAAAAAGGCCTGTGGGACAAACCCACCTGTCTCAACAACGTGGAAACCTGGGCCAATGTTCCGCTCATTCTGAACATGGGGGCCGAACAATACGCGTCGATCGGAACGGAAGGATCCAAAGGCACCAAGATCTTTTCCCTGGTCGGTAAGATCAACAACACCGGTCTCATTGAAGTGCCTATGGGCATTACGCTGCGTGAAATTGTCTTCGACATGGGCGGCGGCATTCCAAACGGCCGCAAGTTCAAGGCGGTGCAGACCGGAGGTCCCTCCGGCGGCTGCATTCCGGAGAGCCTGCTCGATTTGCCGGTCGATTTCGACAAGCTCTATGAAGTCGGATCGATGATGGGGTCCGGCGGCATGATCGTCATGGACGACCGCTCTTGCATGGTCGATGTCGCGAAATATTTTCTGGCGTTCTTGCAGGAAGAATCATGCGGGAAGTGCGTGCCCTGTCGCGAAGGGGTCCGCCGCATGCGCGAGATTCTGGAAGACATTTGCGCGGGCAGAGGACAGGAAGGCGATGTCGAACTCCTGGAGCATTTATCCACCGGCGTGGCCGACGGGTCGCTTTGCGCTCTGGGGGGGTCGGCGCCCAACCCGGTTTTGAGCACCATCAAATACTTCCGGGAGGAATACGACGCCCACATCAGGGAACACCGCTGTCCCGCCGGCGTTTGCAAAGCGCTCATCACCTACAGCATCGACGCGGAAAAATGCACCGGCTGTACGCTCTGCAGCCGGGTCTGTCCGGTTGGGGCGATCAGCGGCGAAAAGAAGAAAGCGCATGCCATCGATAACGATAAATGCACCCGTTGCGGCGCGTGCATCGAAAGTTGCAAATTTGATGCAATCAACGTGAAATAAAAGTGGGGTAAACCATGGTAAATATGATGATTGACGGAAAAAACGTATCGGCGCCCGAAGGCACAATGCTTCTGGAGGCGATCCGCGGCGCGGGAATTTCGATTCCCACCCTCTGCGCGCATGAATCCGTAACCCGTTCCGGGGCCTGTCGGTTGTGCGTCGTGGAAATAAAAAAAGGTAACCGGACGAGGATCGTAACCTCCTGTCTCTATGGGGTGGAAGACGGCCTGACAGTCAACACCAAAAGCGAACGGGCGCTCAATGTCCGGCGTCTGGTGATGGAGCTGCTCTTGGCGCGTTGTCCGGAATCGGATGTGTTGAAGCGAATGGCCGAAGAACTCGGCGTAAAAGCGCAGCCGCGCTTCGTGCCGGATACGGACAAGGGCAAGTGTATTTTGTGCCGCTCTTGCGTGCGCGTTTGCGAGGAGGTGGTCGGGGTCAGCGCCATCGGGTTGTTCAACCGCGGCTCGCATAAAGACGTCGGTACACCGTTTCACGAGAAATCGATGGTCTGCATCGGCTGCGGCGCCTGTGCGTATGTTTGTCCGACCGGTCACATCGAAATGACCTCGACCGGCGACAAGCGCGGCATCTGGGGGCGCATGTTCAAGATGCAGACCTGCTCCAAATGCGGCAAGTACTTTGCTCCAGTCGATCAGTTGAAATTCATCAGCAAGAAAACCGGCGTGCCGTTTGAAGACTTGACCGTTTGCACGGAGTGCCGATAAATCACCGGCGCTGATCTCGTTTCGACACCGGGAAGGCTCGAAAAGCTCCACCGCCCAAAGAGGGGGTGGAGCTTTTTTTCAAGAGGATTCATTTGCCCCTCTTTCCAGTTCATCCGTTATCCGGAAAGAAGGGCGCGAAGCCATTCCGTTGGCCCCAGAAAAGCCTGTGGCGCAGGCCGTATCGACATGACGGTTGACGATGGGAATTCAAAAATCAAACGGACGGAAGGCTTCCACAAAACGACGTCGATTTTTTTGATCCGAAAGTGGGCTCTCGTTTTCATGAGTGACTTTACCGCCCGCTTCGAGATACGATGACATGCCGCGATATCGCGTCCGTTCCGTTTCCGTCATCCATGATGATGCGGTAAGCATCTCCCTTGCATATTCAACAGTACAATATGTGTGCCACGGATGGGACGAAGGGTTAACCCGGCGGGATCAATAGGAGAGTGACGACATACCGAAAACGGTTATCTCCGATGTCGTACATTTCAAGACAAATGTGTCTCACCGTGGGACAGGTGGGGGACACAAGGTGACAGGCGGATGGCCGTCGATCGGCATTTCATCATAAAAAGGGAGGAGATTTTTGATTAAGGCGTCTCTTTTGACAATGACGAATGCGTCGGGCATGTTTGTCGGGTCCGAGGCTGTCAGAAGTTTTCGCTTCTGGGTGAGTTTATCGTTGAGTCTTGTTTTGCTTTTGGTTCCCGAGAGCCTTTGGGCCGACCTCCCCGGCGGCAAGACGCCGCCCAAAGGGAAGGACCTCGTCGAGCTTCTTCAAAAGCGCGACCAAGCCGCGATCAAAGGACTGCGCTGGATGGACGCGTTTTTGGGCCGCGACGATCATTTTCAAGCGATGCCTTTTGAGGCCTACCATTTCTTTTATGTCTGTGCGGCGACATCCACCGATCCGCTGTTTCGGCGTTTGGCGCAAAAAGCGGCTGATCGGTATGCCGGCCGTCTGAAAAATCATTGCCGAAATCTTCCCGATCCGATGAAACATTATGACTTTTTGCAACTCCTGGAATTCCTCTCCAAGCGCGGAATCCATTCCCGCCAAGAGGTCGCGCTCCTGAATAAAGCCCTGAAAAACTATGCCCTCTATCGCGGCGCCGCCGATCTTTACCGAACGCCCATCGGAAATCTTCAAGAGGCAGACTGGAAGGGCGTTTATGAGACCTTGATTTACGCCTATTTCCTCGAAAAGGCGGACCTCGCTTTCCCGGGGCGGTTTCCGGTGGATTATCGTCTGGCCGACATTCTCCTTTTTTTGAAAAACAAACCTTATGTTCATTTTGCCGATGATTCATCAGCCGACAAAAAGAAGGCCATTGAAGATGCGTTCATGATCACGCACATCGCCTATATTTTAAGCAATTTTTCCGAGCTTCGGCTTTGCGAGCAAGACGCGCCGTGGCTTTATGATTATCTGCGCGCCAATTTCGATGCGATCCTGGCCATCGGCCATCTGGATTTGATCGGGGAATGTGTCGATGTCTTCCGCAGCTTGGGGTACACGGAAGCCGACTGCGAAATCGTCCGGAAGGGGACAGCGTATTTGATCGCGCGGCAAAACGCCGACGGATCGTGGGGAAACCACGCGAAAGGCCAAAGCGTCTATGACAAGATGCACCCCACGAGCTGCGCGGTATGGGCGTTGCGTCCCCGGAGGTTTTTGAAGGATACGAATTACGAAAAAAGGATTTCGACAATCGTGCGGCGATTGAACGAGGAGCCTCGTCTTGGCGATTTCCCGCCTTCATCACGAAGAGGGATATCCCTGAAATGCGATGAAGGACAAAATCGATCGGTCAGACAAATTCGTTGATCCGGGGACACAGCTTTTCGGCGCGCCGCCCATGCCTGTTGTCTGGACGATCGCCGGCACGGACGAAGTCTGATCTTCCGGGAATCGCGTGACGGGGCGACCTTCGGGAGATTCCGCGCACGGATCCATCGGCCGGTTTTTCAATACAAAAGCCGCCGGATGCGGGTGACACCGGCGGCTTTTCGCAAATCCGATCCGCAATCATTTCGCGGCAGTTTGGGTGCCGGGACTGAATGGATCAACCATTGGTATTGTGCGCGTATTTATAAAACCAATTGTTGTTCATATCTTTGGTGTGTTCCGCGCCATACAGATAAGTCTGGTAGGAGGCGTTGCCGTCCAACCAATAAAGCATAAACGCCGTGATGTACTTTTTGGCTTTGTTCGTGTTGGTGTTGTTGGTGCTGCCCGGCATCCAGTCTGTGTGTGGGAATCCATTGAAGTAAGCCAAGGTCCGGTCGATCGAGCTGGGGAGGCTGTTGTACATTTTCACGACATTGCCGGGCGACGCAATCGAGTCGGATGTGCCGGTGTAGCAGATGGTGTTGGACTTGATTCCGCTTAGATTATAGGAAGAATCCATGTAGGGCGCCATCGCTTGCGTCGTCTTGACGCCGGATCCGAGGGACGCCGACGCCAGAAGGGCTCCGCCGCCTCCTTTGGAAAAGCCCATGATCTGAAGTTTGGTGGTGTCGACTTTGCCGTAAATTTTGCTTGCGGTCCTTCCGTTTTCCGACTTCAGCATGGCAATGCCCGCCTTATGGGCGGAGGTCCAAGAGGGGTTGTTGCCGTAAATATTGTTTGGGGTCATGGCATAGACAATGTAGCCCCATTTGGAGAGATGATTGGCGATCCAGGCCATGTCGCTATACTGATTGGTAAACCCTCCCGTCAGCGTGGTGGCCCCTGCTTTGGCCGAAATTTCGCAGGGATAATAGACTTTCGCCGCCGAATAACCGGAATTGGACGGCGGCGTGTAGGTGCATGTGGTATAAGGCCCATTTGCGTCAGGGGCCGTGACGGCCATGGCGGCGGAGGCCAAGGTCAAGAGGCAAAGGACAACCAAAACAAAATGTGAGCGGACCGATTTCATTTTCATAAAAATTCACTCCTGGATAGTCATGTTTCGTGTCAATGGATTTTTTTCAAGCTTTCTTGAACGCCCAAAACGTTCTTTTGGATGAAGTGGAGCAGGGGCATCCTTCCCCTGCTCCTGTCCCTTGTTTCTTTCATCTATCGAGAGATTTCTTCGGCTGAAAAGTCCATTTTTCATGCCGAAGAAAAGAAACAATTGCGGGACATCCCTTTGATGTATTGACGACTTCGATTGAGTCTTCAATAGAGCACAGCCTTCCAGGTTGAGGCATCTCCGGGATTCTTGATGTAAGTTTTCCATCGGGTGTCACCGTCGAGATATGTTTTCTGGAAGGCCAACGCGACATGGCCGGAATAGGGCGTCAGCCCGGTCGACGGGGTTCCCCAATCCATATGGCCCGCCAGAGCCACCACATAGAGAATTTTTGTAATGCCGGCGGGGATATTATTGTAAACCCCTTCCGACTGTCCCATGCCACCCAGATAGGTCAAGTCCGTCGCGCCGTTCATCAACAGCATGGGACATTTTGTCGACTCCCCTTTGGCCAGGGAACTGGTCGCCGTCAGATTATGTCCGGCCAGCGACAAAGCGGTTTTGACGCCGGTTCTCGAGGCGTTGATCCAGGTGGCGCCGCCTCCCATCGACCAGCCCATCAAACCGATGCGGGAGGTGGCCAATTTACCTTGCAGCGCGTGGCCTGAACGCGTATTGAGGGCCTTGAGGGCGTTATAGGCGTTCCATTGTTGGGTGGCTCTCGAGTCAACGGTATCTAAAGTGGTCGAGGAGTCGCAGTTGACGTAGACGATGCCGTGAGACGCGAAGAAAGGCCCCCACGCGTAGTCCATCGACTGTGTTCCGGTATAGGGCTGCATGAAGACAATCGAGGAAAAAGGAGCCGTTGCGGTTGACGGATAGTAAATGGTCGCCCCGGAAGAATAACCGGCCAGCGATGAAATGGTTTTATAACCGTAGGGGCCGCTGGACCCGGTGAAAGACGGCTTTTCATCACGGCAGATGGCGCCGGATGGGCAAGTTTGCGCATAGACCGATACCGCTCCCATGAAAAAAAGTGTAACCAACGACAAGATCAAAAGTTTCTTTCCGCGTTTTCCTTCCATGAAAATCCTTCCCCTTTCTTATCCGAGATGTTCTTTTTGTGAATCGTTTCGCATTCCCTCATTGCTTCGTGAGATGATCGAGAATGCCCCTTGCCGCGTACACCTTAAAAGAACCGTCCGGGCATTTCTCCTCCGGACGGTTCTGATTTATGATTTATCGAATGCTTTTCCCTTTAGACACGGCTGCCGAAGCAAGGCTCAATACAAGACGGCTCTCCACGTCGACGCGTCGCCCGGGTTTTTGATATAGGATTTCCAACGCGTATCGCCGTCGAGGTAGGTCTTCTGGAAGGCCAACGCGATTTTGCCGGCGTTAGGCGTCAAAAGGCCGTTGGGATCGCCCCAATCCATGTGACCGGCCAGCGCCACGACATAAAGCACTTTGGAGATGCCGGAGGGGATGTTGTTGTAGACGCCTTCCGACTGTCCCATGCCGCCCAGATAGGTCAAGTCCGTCGCGCCGTTCATGAGGAGCATCGGACATTTGGTGGAAGCACCCCGGGCCAGGGGGCTGACCGCTGTCAGATTGTGGCCCGCCAAAGAGCAAGCCGTCTTGACGCCGGTTTTCGAGGCGTTGATCCAGGTGGCGCCGCCGCCCATCGACCAGCCCATCAAGCCGATGCGTGACGTATTCAGTTTGCCTTTCAATACATGACCTGTGCGTGTATTGAGGGCCTTGAAGGCGTTATAGATGTCCCACTGCTGGGTGGCTCGCATATCCACCGTATCGGTCATGGTGGACAAGGCGTCGGCATTGACGTAAACAATGCCGTGGGACGCGAAGAAGGGGCCCCAGGCCGCGTCCATGTACTGGTAGCCGGTGTATGGCTGCATGAAGATGATCGATGAAAAAGGCGCTGCGGCGGTTCTGGGGATATAGATCGTGGCGGCGTTCGTCACGCCGGGCAGCGATGTCGTGGTGGTGTAGCCGTAGGGACCGCTGGTGCTGTAAGATCCGGGGGTTTCATCGCGACAAATGGCGCCTGACGGACAAGTGGCCGCCAGAACCGTCGTCGCGCAAAGTAAAAAAAGTGAGACGGTGGTCAAAGCCAAGACTGTTCTTTCCCTAAACAAACTTTTTTTCATTTCCTTCCTCCTTGAATGAGTTTAAATGTACCGCCGGTAACCCTTTTCGGAGAGGAGATTCCCTCCGGTTCCGAATTTACCGCCTGCTCAACGGACCGTGCTTCCGCGCCGGGCTCGCTCTCCTTGAACGAGGTCAAGGGGGCGGCAGTCCATCGCCGGATCAGACGTCATCATCTTCCCCCTTTTGTAATCGGTCGGAAACACGTTTCAGGGATTTAAAAAACCGGACTTGGAAAAGCACTGTCGATGATCGGTAGATGATCGGCAGATGAAAAAATTCATCGATGTGTTTCAAGTCCGGCGGGAAATCCCCATTTTTTCGTCTCTTATTTCGCTCATTTTTATGTTTCAGGCATGTTACAATGTTTGTGCCATGCCCCTTTTTTGTTTCCATGAGTTTGATTTAATGCGGTTTTTGTTGACAGCTTGTCCGATTCTTGCTAAAAGTGTCCCACGATCGTGAGACAAATATGTCCCACGCTGGGACTGAATCGGACAGATGTCGATCCGAGAATTTATTACGAGATCGAGACAGTCTGCGCCCGGCTTCCAGAGACACAGGAAGCGGGGGCGGGGTGGCTCCGAGCGCGATGGAGGTTTTTTTTCAAAAATGCGAGGAAAAGGGAAATAAACTTCAATGGACGGGAATGAACGAGCCGATTACGTCGTACCCTATAAAAAGCGTCTTTCGACCCTGCATAAATATTATGAGGACAAATTCAAAGTCATCAAGGCCCAGTGGCG
Organism: uncultured Smithella sp.; assembly: GCA_964589235.1. Classification (GTDB taxonomy): domain Bacteria; phylum Desulfobacterota; class Syntrophia; order Syntrophales; family Smithellaceae; genus UBA8904. The sequence continues at coordinate 11,602 of CAZPTW010000022.1, forward strand.
GAAATTCATGGAGGGCCACACGGACATCGACGTGTCCGTGATTCCCCAAGACATTCTCGATTCCTGGCGATATTGTCGGGACTTGGGGTTGAATCCCTTAAAAAAACCTTCTCCCCCCATTTTGTCGGCGCCGGAACTGCAAAAACTGTTGGACGACAACAAGTCGCTGATCAACGCCAGTATGCCCTATATCCATAACTTCAAAAAATTCAGCAATGTCCATCGGATGCTGGTTTGTCTGTTCAGCCGTCAGGGTTACATTCTGGAAGTGCGGGTGGACGACAAGTATGAAAAGTTGGCGCAATCCACCAGGCTCGTTCCCGGCGCGTTTTGGTCGGAGGATGTCGTCGGGTCCAACTCGTTCGCCTCGGTGGTGCGTCTCAAGAAACCGATTCAGTATTTCGGTCCGCAGCATTTCAACCGCGCCTATCATGGCGAGACATCCTCGAGCGCCCCCATTTTCAATCCCAAAGGGGATTTTATCGGGGGGATTTCTTTGGTTTCCAATTATTTCGGCACCAATCCGCACACCCTGGTTTTGGCGGTGTCCATGGCCCAGGCGATTGAAAACAGCATGAAAGCCAAGGAGGCCTTGGAATCCGCCCGCATCGCCAATAGTTATCAAAAAGCCGTGCTTTCGGCGATTCCCGAGGCCATCATGGCGTTCGACGCAAACGGCATTGTCACGATGGCCAATGAAAACGCGCTCAAGATGCTGCGTTTGGGGCCGGATATCGAGGGCCGCTACGTCCGCGATATTTTCGACGCGGATAACACCGATTTTTTCAACATCGTGGAGGGGGACAGAATCGCCACGGATGCTGAAGTCCGCATCAGTTCGCGCTTTGTCGACAATGATTTTACCGTGACGTCGAGCCCCATTCACGGCGTGCGGGGGGAAGTCATCGGGAAAATCATTGTTTTGAGCGAGCTCAAACGGGTCAAGAAGCTTGTCACCAAGATCATGGGCGCCAAAGCCAATTTTCACATCTCCGACATCTGCGGACGCAACCCGAAATTCCTCCGGACGCTTGAACACGTTCAAATCGCCGCCAAGAGCGACTCCAATGTCTTGCTTTTGGGAGAAAGCGGCACCGGCAAGGATATTTTCGCCCAGGCGATCCACAATGCGGGGGCGCGCCGCAACGGGCCTTACGTGGCCATCAATTGCGCGTCCATTCCTCGGGATTTGATCGCCAGTGAGCTCTTCGGACACATGGAAGGCGCTTTCACCGGATCGCGGCGCGGCGGAAACACCGGCAAATTTGAACTGGCCGACGGCGGCACCATCTTTTTTGATGAAATCGCCGAGACGTCCTTGGAATTTCAGGTGGTGCTCCTGCGCGCGGTGGAAGAACGGGCGATCGTCCGCGTGGGCGGCACCAGCATGCGGCCGGTCGATGTCCGTATTATCGCCGCCACCAATAAAAACATTCTCGATGAGATCAAGAAGGGGACCTTCCGCTCCGATTTATATTATCGGCTCAATGTGTTCACCATCGAGACGGTGCCGCTGCGCGAAAGACGGGACGACATTCCGCTGCTTGCGGAAAATTTTGTCAAGAAATACTGCGCCACGATGGACAAGCGCATCACCCGGATTCACGACAGCGTCCTTCGTGTGTTGAAAAGCTACCCGTGGCCGGGGAATGTCCGGGAGTTGCAAAACGTCATTGAACGGATGATGAATGTCGCGCAGAGCCATGAGCTGACTTTGGATTTGGTGCCGGATGAAATCTTGCATTGGCAGTACAAGGAGGAGTACACGACCGACAGTGTCGGATCGGCCAAAGAAAGGGAAAAAGACGCCATTGTCCGGATGATGAAAATGGATATTCCCAGAAACAAGATCGCCGAAAAGATGAATATGGCCCGCAGCACCTTTTATCGCAAACTCAAGGAATACGGGCTGGAATAAGTCATTTTTAAAAAGGATGTAAAGACATTAAAAAAATAGTCGGCAATATATCGGGGCTTGGACCGCAGGCGGTCAAATCCCTGGAACGACTCTATCGCCGGGGGATTCCGCCGGAAAATATTTTCAGCAATGAGTTGTCCCGTGAAATCGCCTGGTTGTCTTTTTCCCTCCATCGTCAGATCGGCCTGCTCATCAACCGTCGCGGCGAGATTTGTCTTGTGATCGTGGGCGACGCCAGAGGCATTTTTATCCCGAGTCTCGATTTCTACCGCGCCGCCTCCACCCGGTTCAAGGGGCTTCGCCTGATCCACACGCATCTTTCGGGGGAGGAATTGTCGGAGGAAGACCTCACCGATATGTCCCATCTTCGGCTCGATTTGGCGGGAGCCCTGGAGGTGCGTCCGGACGGAACCCCCGGCAAGCTTTTCTGGGCGCATCTGATTCCCGAAAATCCGCAAGGCCAGTACTGGATGATCCACGACCCCCAGGAGCCGCATCGTTTGGATTTGAATTTTCTGTCCTTCATGGCCGCGTTGGAGGATGAATTCGCCAAGCAACAAAGAACGCGAAAAATCGACGCCGCGGAAAAAGCGATTCTCGTGCGGGTGGAGTGTCAACCCGCGGGGGAGGCCGAGGCGTCCATCGACGAGGTGCGTGGCTACATCGACCAACTGGTGGCCCA
>CAZPTW010000023.1:0-14139 GCA_964589235.1 uncultured Smithella sp.
TTATAGACGATCATTTCCATGTATTTTCTTTTTAATATTTTATCATACAGATATTGTTGCCGTTAACCATGATTACGGTTAGGCCGCCGGATTTTCCGGGTTGCCCCAGGAAAGAACCGGCGGCCTGACTTGAGATTACGTTTCCCTGTTTGTGTTTTACATGATCTCGGAGGCGGCAATCCGGACATGTTCCGGCGAGACGACCTGACATTTTTCCCTGGCAGCGCCGATGAGTGCTCCCTTGGCCAGGAGATTGGCCCGGCGCAGCAGGCCACCGGAGCCTTGGTGAATGGCTAGAATCGCCTCGTCGGGAAACAACTGTTCCTTGACTCCGGCGATTTTCAGGTGATGCTTGATATAGCCTGCCATATCTTTGTACTTGAGCCCTTCGAGGTGGCTTTTGCCGAGTATCCGGGAAGCCAGCGGTCGGGAGGTGTGAAACATCAGATTATCCATCAGATTGTTCTGCCCGGCCAGAATCATGGGCAATAGCGGCCGGGAATCCATATCGAACTGGCTTAAGGTATGCAATTGGGCAAAGACCTCCAATCTAAGCAGCGAGGCCTCGTCAATGATCAGCACCGGCGTCTGTTTCCGGTTGGCGATTTCCAGAATGGCTGTTTTGATGGTCTGTGTCAGCCGGGCCAGAGAGTTGGTCTGGCCGTCCACATCAAAACCGTTGCAAATTTGTTTGAGGATGTCGGCCATGGGGCCGGTGGTGGCCACAACGGAGACGACCTTGTATTGCGAGGGATGAAGCTTTCCTGCGGCATGGCGAAGCGCTGTGGATTTGCCGCTGCCCACGTCGCCGGTGACAAGAGAGACGGCCCCCAGAGACAGGGCGTAGAGAAACCGTTCCGTGACGGCCTGAAGCCCCGGCAGAGGATACAAATCCGTAAGCGGGATATCCTGACAGAAAGGCTCCTTCTGGAATCCGAAGAAGGCTTTATAGCTCATGGGACACCTCCCCGAAGAGCTTCCCACCCGTATATTTTTCCGCCTCCTGCGGCAACGGCGGGAATGAGGGGGTGGATGGGGATGCAGGCGATGACGACGATCCGGTATCCGGCAGTAGATGGACGCGACTGCTCTGCCGGCGAATCCGGCAGTTAATGTTGAGGTTCAGAGGAACCAACATGCCGTGGGATGTTCCGTTATACAGGGCCTCCACCCGCAGAGGATCGTCTTCATGATGCAGTAGAGTAATGGTCTTCCCTATCAGGCAAACAGGCGCTTCATAAAGCCTGCCGCCCAGGGAAACGGTCCGGTCCCGATCTACTTTCCGGATAACATGAATGCGGAAGTAATCATGGAGATCCTTTGGCGCCTCCCGGATCAAATGGGCGTGCTTGAGATACCGTGCAAGAGGGGTCTGGTGCGTGCTACTGTGTACGGTGGCATGATATTCTTCATCTATCCATTTTGTCAGCTTGCCGTTTAACTGCTCCAGGGTCATCTCTTCGGAACATGTTGGCAGAAACTGCATACGCACGGTCCGGAAAAACCGTTCGATCTTGCCTCGACCCTGCGGCTGGTAAGGCTTGGAATGGATCAGGGCAATTCCCAGCGCCGCCGTGGCGTGTCCCAGAAGATGGGAACGAAAAGCCGGCCCGTTATCCACGTATAACTTCCGGGGAAGGCCTCGTTTGGCCAGGGCGATCCGCAAAGCGCCGACATAGGTGTCCAACCGCTCGTTTTGATAAAACGCCGCATGGGGAATAATCCGGCTCATGTCGTCGATAAAAGCAAACAAATAGCTCTTGCGGGATTTTCCATCCACTTGCACATGGGGGCCGTGCATGCAGTCGGATTGCCAGATGTCATTGGGCAGTTCCGCTTCGAATCGCCGACGGTCTTCTGCAACGTCCTGGCGGTTCATTAGTCCACGCTCTCGAAACAAACGGTAGATGGTGACTGGATGCACCTGGATTCCCGCATGAAGAATCTTGCGCAATTTTGCCTCCCGCAGAATCACCGGCACGGAGGCGCCCCGCAACTGTTTTTTGAGTTCGACAAGCGACGTCAAGGTCTCTTCGTCGAGAGCGCGACTGCGGCCCCTGTCCCGTCGGACTTCCGGATAGAGGCTCTCCAACCGTCGGCCACCCTTTTCGTAGCGTCTCACCCAGGCCAAAATGGTCGAGGCGCTGATAAATGTCCGTTCGGAATACGGAATTTCCCAGGCGCAGGCGGACTTCTCCTGCAGCAGACGTCTGCGTTCTCCCCGCGCCAGCTTTCGGTCTCCAATCAAATCATGGATGACCCCGAACCGAAACTGGGCCACCCGGCTTTTTGCTTCTTCGTCCATGACAATAACCTCCTTTTTGGATTTTTGCCCTCCATAACAGAGGCCCCTAAATCCCGTCGCCGCAAAAAGAAGGTGGGGACAATCTCACATCAACAGCGGCTCAAATTGTCCTGAGGTCTTGCCGAAAAGAAAATCTTTCAGGTGGGACAAGGCAGGCTTGATCACATTGGCCTTTTGGGACGAGCTCTTTCGAAGGCAGCGGTACCAGTATTGCTGATTCTGGCGAACCACACAGGAAAGCCAGCGGCCTTTTTCGATCTTGTTCAACAGGCACTGCCAGACGACTTCCGCCGTAAACCGTATCTCTTTGCAATAACCGGCGGGACGGCAGGTGTGGACAGAGGAACAATCAAAGCACCGGAATCGCTTTATCCACAGCGCCGACGAAAATCCTTCAAAATATCGCTCTACATATCCGTGACTCCACAAACGCCTCCCCGAACAGCACGGGCATCTTTCAGGTCTGGGCCACGCAAAAGTCTTCGCCTGTGAAAATATCTCATTTACAGAAACACAAAGATGTATTATCAAAAGACAACTTGTGGGAGCAGAGGGTCGTTTTATTGATGGAAGGGCTAACTTCCAAGACGGCGACCTTCTCTCTCTTTTTTTATTAGATTATCACGATAATCCTCGCCTTCTATACAAAACATTCTGATAAATACACAAGACTTTCATTCAGGTTATTGTGAAGGGTGACACAGGGAAAGACCATGCTACATGTCATCGGAGAGATGTACCTTGACGAAGATCAAACTTCGGTGCTATTTTCCGGCAAAGGGAAAAAAATATGATGGACATGATCTCGATCATCTCGAAGCTACCCCTGTTTCATGGCCTCACGTCACAACAATGCGCCAAACTTGCATCGATCGCCGTCAGAAAACTCTATGCCAAGGGGGAGAGTTTTTTTAAGGAAGGGGATGACGCTCAAGGCTTTTTCCTTATTCTTTCCGGTAAAGTCAAAGTCTTCAAGCTGTCATTAGAAGGAAAAGAACAGATATTTCATATACTTACCAATCCAGAACCTTTCGGCGAAGCAGCCGTTTTCGCCGGTCAGCATTACCCGGCGAACGCCGAGGCGCTTGTTCAAACACAGGTTTTATTTTTTTCACGCCACTCCTTTCTGAATCTCATCCGTCAGGAGCCATCCATCGCTCTTTCTATGCTGGCCCTTTTATCTCTTCGTTTGAGAAAGTTGACGACATTGGTTGAAAATCTTTCTCTCAAAGAAGTTCCAGGCCGACTCGCCGCCTATCTTCTTCTACTCAACGACCGCAATGGTTCAAACACCATCGTCGAATTGGACGTTTCAAAAAATCAACTCGCAAGCCTTCTGGGCACAATCCCGGAAACTCTTTCGCGTATTCTCAAACGGATGGCGGATGAAAAATTGATCAAGGCGGATGCCCGGACCATTTCCATTTTGGATAAACAGGGTCTCACCGATCTGGCTGAAGGAAACAGAAAACTAAATTGATGGGGTCTTCAAATATCCATACCGAAGGCGTTGCAACCCCCATTTTGGATGGAAAGTCGAGCACAAAGCATGGTGGATGTTCTGGACAAAAAAAAGATTCGTCAGGTCTATCGCCAAGTCCTCAAGCATCGTCGCATTGAAAAACTCATCCGTCAATTTTCTTCCAATAAGGAGGATGTCCGCCTGAAAGCTTTAAGCCAAGTCGATCTCATCGACTGCCGAAATGTTTTGGAATTGGGATGCGCCTTTGGCGCTTTCACAGAAGCTTTGAAAGGCCGGCTTCACCCACAAGCTGCCATCACCGGCCTCGATATCGTCAGTGAATATGAACCTTTTTTTCTGGAAGCCTGTACCCGCGCTGGTTACCGGGGGACTTTCTCATCTGCCGGCGTTCAGTCGATCAAAAAAATGCCGGCTGGCACATTCGACTTGATCATCTGCAGTTTCGCCCTGTATTTTTTTACGGAAATGATTCCTCACATCGCCCGCATCCTGAAAAAGGACGGTTTTTTCATCGCGATCACCCACGATGAATGCAATATGGAGGAATTGATCATTATCACACGAAGGACTTTGGAAGAACATCAATGGCTTGCATCAAACCAACTTCTCCCGATTGAATTGATTCTCCGGCAATTCTCCACCGGGAACGGAGAGAAGCTTCTGGGGCCTTATTTCGGGGAGATTCGTAAAATCGACTTTAAAAATTCTCTGATCTTTCAACCTTGGGAAATCGATTTCTTCATGGATTACTACCAATTTAAAAGCCCCTTCTTTTTGACAGGGACAGGCGCCGATAAAAACAATATTATAGAAAAACTTTTGCACAAACTCCAGGATATCGGAGCGGAAAACAAAATGATCACCATGTGCAAGGATGACACCATCTTCATTTGTTCACAACCTATCACCGGAGGAAACACAGGATGAGGAAACAGCGCCGATTCTGCCTCTATTGCGGAGGCCCTGTGACAAAGAAACTGGAAGACGGCGTTTTACGAGATTGCTGCTCCATTTGCCACCATTTTTTCTATGACAACCCCCTCCCGGTGGTATCAACGATTGTCGATGAAGATCGACACGTTCTCCTGGTGAAACGCGAGCGTCCGCCGTTTAGAGGCCGCTGGTGCCTCCCGACGGGCTTTGCGGAAACGGGCGAAAATATCGAAACCGCCGCTTTGAGAGAATTGCGTGAAGAGACTGGTCTCAAAGGAAGAGTCAGCCGTCTTTTAGACGTCGATTCCTATCGGAGCCGTTTTTACGGCGATTTGCTTTTTTTGACCTTTGTCGCCAAGCGCGTCGGCGGAAAACTTGCAGCGGGTGATGACAGCGCCCAAGTCCGTTTCTGGCCCATTTCCGATTTGCCCCGCCTGGCCTTTCGCTCCAATCGGCGGGCTCTGGACACCTATATCCGTAGTAAAAAAGACTATTGGGCCATCATGGATTCCATCGAAACATCTCAAGATCAAGACAATTCAAACGCCTCAAACGACTTGACCAACCGCCTAATCCATTCACTTTTAAAATATAAAGAAGATATCACTCATCATTGGATCGAAGACATGACGACAAACCGATCGACGTCGGAATATCACTTATACGAAAACAGCCGTCTCGGCGAGATTTGCGACAAGGTGATCTCTCAGATCATCCTATGGCTGAGAAATCTTTGCGACACGGCGAGCATTCGAAATTTCTATCTGAAATTGGGACGCGAACGGAAAAAAGAACGCTTCTCCTTACGTGGCGTATTGAGTGCATTGAGTCTGCTCCGCAAACAGATCTGGCATGTCATTTTAGCCGGTGGATCGCTCAAAGGCCCTGTGGATTTGTATATGTCCTTCGAGCTTCAACGGCGAATGACGATCTATTTTGATCTGGCCACTTTTTACCTCACCCAAGGCTATGAAGACCTTACATAAAAGAATGGCCGACAAGATATCCATATCCTGTCGGCCATTCTAAGGGGAGGGAAAAAGAGGGGCTAAAAATCTTTAAAATCGTCTTCTTTATCGAATGGGATCACTTGCTCGGGTCTCAGTGGCTTTTTGCCGGATGACGCCGCCGGTTTTTTCAAAGCCCCTTTGGAATGAGGAACCGATGATTTCTCGGAAGGCCCTGGAAGTGCTTTGACAGGCGTTTTTGAAGAGGGTTTCGGCGATGACTTTCCAAACACATTGGCCTGGGGGCCGAATGTTCCACCCGCCAACGACTTGCTCTTTTCCATCGCGAAATCGGCTTTTTCATCAATTCCAACCAGTTTGACCAGCAGATCAACATATCCTTTGAGACGCAGGACTTCCGCATTCATGGAATTGGAGGCTTTTGCCGAGGTTTCAGCCGTCAAAGCCGCTTGCTGGGTGATCTTGTCCATATCGGCCACCGCACGATTGATTTGGGCGATACCGTGCGCTTGCTCCTGAGACGCGGTGGCGATTTCGTCGACCAGTTGACTGATTTTCGCGGAGGATTCCATATTGTCTTTGAAAGCCGCTTGCGTCGAACTGGTCAGTTCATTGCCGTTCTTGACGGCTTTCATCGTGTTTTCGATGAGTTGACTTGTGTTCTTCGCCGCCTCCGCCGAGCGCATGGCTAAATTTCGCACCTCGTCGGCAACCACGGCGAATCCCGCCCCCGCTTCGCCTGCGCGAGCCGCCTCCACGGCCGCATTGAGAGCCAAAAGATTCGTTTGAAAAGCGATTTCATCGATGGTTTTGATGATTTTACCCGTCTCCTCCGATGATTTCGTGATTTCAGCGATGGCTTTGGCCATGTCGTCCATATGCTTGTTGACTTTGTTGACGATCTGAGAGGCTTCCTGCATCATGGCTCTGGCCTGAGCCGCGTTGTCCGCGTTTTGCTTGGTCATCGAAGACAACTCTTCCAAAGAGGATGACGTTTCCTCTAAAGAAGAAGCCTGTGAGCTCGCCCCATCAGCAAGCTGTTGAGACGAAGAATGAACCTGAATGGATTCCATCGACACATGGTTGAGGGTTTCTCTGACATCACGCAACCCGGCCTGGAACGGACCTGTGATCTTTGCCCCCAAAAGCAGCGTGAGGGTGACGGTTATGGCAATCCCCAATATCGTCAACACAATCATCACCCATTTCGCGGAGCCGACGGCCTCTTTATTGGAAGGATCGATGGTGGACAGCAGGTAGATTGCAACCAAACCGATGACCGCCATGATCACCACTTCCAACACCACAATCGCCGTGATTTTTGCCTTTAATGTCATCTGTGACATAGTCATCTCCTTCAAATTTCGATTCGATTCTTTCTAAATGGTTTCCAACGCTGCCATGTCATCGGCGTTCATCACTTTGTCGATATCCAACAAAATTTTGATCTTGCCACCGGCTTTGGCCATACCGAGAATATAATCTGTATTGAGTCTTGTCCCAAAATTCGGAGTATCCTCGATATCCGCACCCTTGATATTCAATACTTCAGAAACAGAATCGACTAAAATGCCCAAAAGAATGTGGCCGCCGTCCTTTGTAATTTCTATGACAATGATACAGGTACGCTCTGTGTATTCCATCGCCGGCAAACCGAATTTAAGCCTCAAATCGATCACCGGAATGACTTTCCCGCGAAGATTGATCACACCTTTGACGTGGTCCGGGGTCTGCGGCACACTGGTAATTGCAATCATCCCTATGATTTCCTTGACTTTCAGAATGCCGATCCCATATTCCTCATCGGCCAGGTTAAATGTTAAATACTTGCCTTCCTTGCTGTTGCTTTTTTCTTCCCTTAAATCGATCGCGGCTGCCATATTCATGGGTTTCCCTCCAATTCAGCTATTATTTAAAATACATAATTGATGACGCTCATCAAATGGTCTGTTATTATAACGGATGATTTTTGAAATACTTTAGTTTTAAATCTGTTGACTTCCACCTTGAATCTTTATTATACTGACCACTAGTCACGGGAAAAGAAATTTATGATCAGCACCTTATAAAGTACCGTGCACTATGATAAAAGAACGGTGTAGAATGTTTTTAATGAACTTGGGAACAAAATGAGGAAAAAATGAGAATGATTGCCCTGACGATAGATGGAAAACACTGTCTCGTTCATGAAGGTCAGACCATAATCGATGCGGCCCGCGCGTGCGGTATCGATATCCCCGCCCTTGGGTACGATCCCCGGGTCAGTCCGCCCAGCAGTTTAGAAGTGGCATTTGTTGAACTCATTGAAGAGGGCGAACCCCGATTCGTATCGGCCACCTCCACACAGGCGCGAGATGGGATGATCGTTCACACGTCCTCTGAGGCGCTGGCCAGTTATCGAAAAATCTATCTGCAGGCGCTCTTACGCAATCACTGGGGGGATTGCGTCGCTCCTTGTGTGTTGAGATGTCCGGCGCACATCGATATTCAAAAATATATCTATCACGTCAACTGTGGCAATTTTACAGAAGCACTGGCTGTCATCAAGGACAGCAATCCCCTGCCTGCCGTCTGCGGACGCGTATGCCCGCATCCCTGCGAATCAGATTGTCGAAGAAACGCCATCGATGGTCCGGTCAACATCAACGGCCTGAAACGTTTTGTCGCCGACTGGGATACCTACCAACTGGCACCTTACAAGCCGGTTTGCCTTCCGGATACGGGGCATAAAATTGCCGTGGTCGGCGGGGGCCCCGCCGGTCTGACCGCCGCGTGGTTTTTAAGGCGGATGGGGCATCATGTCACGATTTTCGAAATGCAGGAAAAAGCGGGAGGGATGCTTCGCTGGGGAATCCCCTACTATCGATTGCCGGAAAACACTCTTGATACCGAAATTCAAAGCATTCTCGATTTGGGCGTTGAAATCTTTTATCACCAGAAACTCGGCCGTGATTTCACACTTGAGTCTCTCAAACGCGACGGTTTCGAGGCGGTTTTTTTAGGGCTGGGCGCACAAAAAGCATCTGCGATGGGTGCCAAAGGCGAAGACACCCCGGGCGTCATGTCCGGGCTGGATCTTCTGGCGAAAATCGCCCGAGGAGAAAAACCCAACTTGGGCCACCGGGCCATCGTGATCGGCGGAGGGAACACGGCCATGGACGCAGCCAGAAGCGCCATACGCTTGGGCGTCAAAGACGTCATTGTGGCTTATCGACGCACCCGCCAGGAAATGCCGGCCTCGGCGACTGAAATAGAGGAGGCGATCGAAGAAGGCGTTCAGATGCATTATCTCACAGCACCCGTGTCTATTTCCAAAACAGCCGATGGACTTTCGATGACCTGCGTCAAGATGACGCTGGGCGAACCGGACAAAAGCGGCCGACGCCGCCCGATTCCACAAGAAGGCTCAGAATTCACGCTCAACGCGTCGGCCATTATCTCCGCCATCGGTCAAACCGTCGATGGATCTTGTGTCGGAAATTCGAACCTCATTGATAAGTGGGGCAACATCATCGTCAATCCCGACACGCTGCAAACAGCCATCCCCTGGGTTTTCTCGGGCGGCGACTGCGTCACCGGCCCGGACATCGCCATCGCCGCCATCGGTGCGGGGAAAAAAGCGGCCCAGGCCATCGATGAATTTGTCAAGACAGGCATCGTCCGTTTACAAAACGAACCGTATACGTGCACAAAAGGCAAATGGAAAGACATACCAGCCGACGAATTTAAAGGGATGATACAGGCCGACCGCCAAGAGATTCCAGTTTTGCCTCCCACCGAGCGTAAGACAACCTTTGATGAATCCACAAGCACTTGGGATCAGGAGACCGCCATGCTGGAGGCATCCCGTTGTATTGCCTGTGGCTGCACGGAACGCTACGACTGTTCGCTTCGTCATTACGCGACAGAATACGGAGTCGTTCATCGCGAATCTCACCCCGCCAGACCTTTGCCTATAGACGACAATCATCCGATCATTACCCGGGATCCCGGAAAATGTATTTTGTGCGGATTGTGCCTGAAAGTCTGCCGGGAGATGGAAGGAGTCTCCGCTTTGAGTTTCTATGAAACCAACGATGTGCTCACCATCGGCCCCAACGACCACAAACCACTGGATTTGACGGTCTGCGTGGCGTGCGGGCACTGCGCAATGGTCTGTCCGACCGGTGCGCTCACGCTTAAACCCGCCTTGCCGGACGTTTACCGTGCCTTGAAAAATCCAGATCTTACGGTGGTTGCGCAAATCGCCCCGGCGGTCCGCGCCGCCTTTGGTGAGGAATATGGTATTCCAGCGGAGAATGTGATGTCGGTTCTAGCCGCTTGCCTCAAGCAATTGGGGTTCAACTTTGTTTTCGACACGTGCTGGGCGGCCGACCTGACCATCATGGAGGAAGGCACGGAATTCCTCTCGCGTCTGGCGGAAGGCGGTGTTTTGCCTCAAATCACATCCTGCTGTCCCGCTTGGATCAACTACTGCGAAAAAATGGCGCCGGATATCCTACCCCACCTGTCCTCCTGCAAGTCGCCCCAACAAATGTTCGGTGCGGTCATGAAACAGTATTTCGCCAAACAGATGAAGGTTCGGCCGGAACTTCTGTATTTTGTTTCGATCATGCCTTGCAATGCCAAGAAATATGAATCGATGCGGCCGGAATTCAAAACAGGCCATCTCCAGGACGTTGACAAGGTTCTGACGACCTGGGACGTCATGAACATGCTGAAGGAAAAAAACATCGATCCCAAAAACATCTCCCCTCAGCCGGTGGATGGATTCTTCGGCAAAGTCTCCGGCGCCGGCATCATTTTTGGAGCCAGCGGGGGGGTGGCGGAAGCGGCACTTCGTCTGGCGGCGGAACGGGTCATGGGCAAGCGGATGGAGAGCTTCACCTACGAAGGCGTCCGCGGACTCCAAGGGGTGAAAGAAACCACGATTTCGCTGGGGGAAACAAAAGTTCGCCTGGCGGTGGTGAGCGGCTTGCAAAACGCCCAGGCCCTCATTGATCGAATTCGTTGTGGGGACGCCCCCTATGATCTGATTGAAGTCATGGCCTGTCCGGGCGGCTGCATCAACGGGTCGGGGAATCCCGCCCCCCTTCTCAAAAGCGACACGGAAAACCGTCTGGAGGTATTGTACCGTCTGGATTCCGAAGCCCCCATCCGCACCAGTCAAGACAACCCATCAGTGCAAGCCGTTTATGAAAACTGGCTCGGCAAACCAGACAGCGAAACATCCCACCACGCCCTGCACACCCATTACAAACGTCGTTCGATGCGTGCCCAAGAGGTCAAGGAAGACGTTTCGATCGCCCAACAGGTGGTGGATGTCGGCGTCTGCATTGGTACGAATTGCTACATCAAAGGTTCCTGGAAACTTTTGGAAGGTCTATCCGCGGAACTCCGCAAACGAGGACTCAGCAGCCAGTTTCGCGTCAAGGCACGCTTCTGCACCGGTCAGTGCGAAGGCGGCCCCAATGTGATGGTGGGGCAAAAAATTATTTCCGTGGACAATGTCGGCTCGGCGGGTGACTTCATTGACACCCATCTGGCGCCGTTACTCCAAGCAAAAAAGTGAGTAGGAAACATGTTGCTGATCACCATATGTGTCGGGAGTTCGTGCTCATTGCGCGGATCCGATGAGTTGGCCTCGGAGTTGTTTCGACTGATTCAAAAAGAAAAACTTGAAGGCATCGTGGACATCGTCGGCGCCTTTTGCATGGACACCTGTTCCAAAGGGGTTTCGGTGCGAGTGGGGGATCAGGCCTACAGCGGGATTCGTCCGGAACATGCCGAGGAATTTTTCAAAAAGGAAATTCTAAGCCGCATTGACAACAAGCTCGCCTCCCGAAAAACGGACTGAGGCGTTTTTTACCCGATGCCGGAAAGGGATGACGTATGAACGAACCTGTTATTACAACCAACCCGGCCCGCTGCCGTGATTGTTACCGCTGCGTGCGGCACTGTGATGTCAAGGCGATTCGCGTTCAAGACGGCCAGGCGCAAGTCGTTCCGGAATTGTGCATCGTTTGTACGACTTGCATTCGAACCTGTCCACAGAAAGCCAAGGATGTCCCCAGCGCCACGTCAGAAATCAAAAGGGCTCTCCAAAGTGGACGAAAGCTTATCGCGTCGGTTGCGCCGTCGGCTCCTGCTTTTTTCGGACACCGGAATTTCGCGGAAATGGAAACCGCCCTCAAAAAACTGGGGTTTGTCGCGGCGGAAGAAACGGCCTTAGGCGCCCAGATCGTGGGGTTGGCCCATAAAGATTATGTGCAGAAGTCACCGCTTCGCCGCCCGGTGATTACCTCGTCCTGCCCGGTCGTCGTGAACCTCATTGAGAAATACTATCCGGATCTCATCGACCACCTTGCGCCGATTGTTTCGCCGATGATCGCTCACGGCCGATGGCTGCGCAAAAAATTCGGTTCCGATGTTGAGATCGTTTTCATTGGCCCTTGTATCGCAAAAAAAATGGAAATGTGCGATCCGGCGGTTTCCGGATCGATTTCGGCGGTCATGACCTTTCGAGGACTTTCCGACTGGCTTTTGGAAGAAAACATCGCCTTGTCAAGCCGCAACGAAGAAGTCGTATCATCCACCGAAAAAGCGGATGCCAGGCTGTTCCCGGTGGAAGGCGGATTGCTGGCCACAGCCCAACTTTCCACAGATATGTTGGACAGTGATCTGATCGTGACAAGCAGCCTGGATGCATGCCGCAACATTTTGGGCGACATCCGAGCAGGCCAGATCAGGGCCTCATTGATTGAATTGATGGCCTGTACCGGCGGCTGCATCAACGGTCCGGCCATGTCTGACCTGCCGGGCGGTATTTATAAGGCCCGACAGAAAATTCTGGAATACCATCGCAATCGAAAGGCGTATCAAATTCCTCCGCGGGAGCAATGGCCGGACTTGTCGCGGACCTACGCCGATAAAAAACAGCCTGTTCCGGAATTCAGTGAAGATCAGATTTCGGATGTCTTGCGACGCGTCAACAAATATACCCCCCAGGATGAACTCAACTGCGGGGCTTGCGGCTATTCGAGTTGCCGGGAAAAAGCCATCGCCACACTACGCGGGATGGCGGAAGTGACCATGTGCATTCCCTATATGCGCAGCCGCTCGGAATCTTTGCGCCAGGTGGTCATGGACGTCTCTCCCAATTCCATTTTCATTCTTGACAACCATCTGGCCATCCAGGACATGTCGCCCTCGGCGGAGCGCATTTTCGGATGCACCCTTGCCGACATGAAGGGGAAACACATTTCCCGGCTGATCCCGATTTATGACGATTTCGTCCATGTCCGAGACACAGGGGATCCCATCGTCGGTAAAATCGGACGGCTCAACGACCGGCTCGTCGCTGAACAAAATATCGTCCGGGTGGAAGGGCAGTCGCTTCTGGTCGCCATCATGCGGGATATTACGGAGCATGAAGCCCAGAAACGGAAATTTTTGGAACTTAGATCTCAAACTCTGGAACAGACTCGAGAAGTCGTTCGAAAACAAATGCGCGTCGCGCATGAAATCGCTCATCTTTTAGGCGAAACGACCGCGGAGAGCAAAATGATCGTATCCCATCTGGCAAAACTGCTCGAAGAGGAAGAATCCAAATGAGACTTCTGGTCGAATCCAACTGGCTTAGCCTCAATAAAGCAGGTGAAGAATTGTGCGGAGACGCCGTCATGATCCGCACGAAACCCGATTCCTTCGTGGCCGTTCTCTCCGACGGTCTGGGCAGCGGCGTCAAAGCAAGCATTCTTTCATCCTTAACCGCGGAGATCGCCGCTCGAATGTTCGAGGCCGGCGGAACGGTCGAAGATGTGATGCAGACCCTGGTAGACACCCTTCCTGAATGTTCGGTGCGCAAGCTCGCCTATGCCACTTTTGCCGTCTTGATGGTCTATAACGGTCATGATGCGCACTTGGTGTTGTTCGATTCTCCACCCCTCATCCTCATTCGCAACGCATCGATTTACGCCCTGCCTCTCGAAGAAAGGGAAGTCAAAGGAAGGCTTATCAAAGAAGCGCACTTCGAGGTTCAGGATAATGATTACATGGTTCTGATCAGCGACGGATACACGCACGCAGGGCTAGGTGGCATCTACCGGCTGGGCTGGGGGTGGAAAAATGTCGCGACGGCCGTGCAACGGTTTGTTCAAACCGGGGTCGATACCGTTAAACTGACTGAAGCCCTCTCAAAAACGTGCATGAAGCTTTACAATGACAAACCCGGCGATGACGCGACCGTCATCAGTATGAAAGTTCGTCCCGCCGTTTCAGTGAGCGTTTTGACCGGTCCCCCGGCCAATAAAGAGATGGACGAATTTGCCGTCAAACGATTCATGGCCGCGGAAGGAGACAAAATCGTCTGTGGCGGAAGCACCGCCCAGATGACGGCTCGTGTCCTGGGTGAAAAGCTCGATGTCGAGTGGGTGCCGCCCTGGAAGCGA
>CAZPTW010000024.1:0-14113 GCA_964589235.1 uncultured Smithella sp.
CCTCCTAATTTTAACGGGAAAATAATGGTGGCGAAATTCAGGCGGCTTCCCTGCTTGACCATGTCGACTAATGTCATTTTCCTTCCCTGTCCGTTGGCAAATAAAACGAATACGAGGCAATCCTTATGGCTTTCAATCCATTTTTTTTCTGCTGTACCGGTCCATTTCAGTCTGTAGGTGGGTTTACGCAGTGTTTCTTTCGAGGCAACGGGAAATTTTTGAAACCAACGGGTAATGTCCTCGTCTGTCAGTCCGGAATCACATAAAAGCGCGATTTCATGCCGCCATGCCAGCCATGTTTCAGGGAGGTTTTCCTGAATGCCGTGAAGCCAGGGCGCCACCTCCGGCCTGGCCGGAATATCCATCAAAGATGTTTGCGACCACAGGTCCAGCAGAATATCGGTTGTGTCAAGTGTCTCGGGGACCGGGGCAAAGGCTTCGGCCGCTTCTTTTTCTTTTAGGAGTTCAAGCAACGCGCCGGGGCTTACATCAATGCCATCATCAATCAGCGTTTTGCATATTGTGAGTAGCGCCAATCCCACGTTCTCCGGCAGTCCGGCAAGAAACATGGGATCATCAAGCAATACTTTGCTCAATCTGAATAACGCCAGTGTTTTTTTCAGTGTTGGGTTTTCATCTTTTTTCGTTTTTGCCGATTCGCTTTTCTCTTCATCCTCCGAAGTTGCTTCTTCCTTTTCATTGGAATCAGCTTGTATCTTCTTTTCTTCTTTGTTTAAAGCCTCACAATAAACAACATCCACCCTTGCTTCCGTCTGTCCGAAACGGTTGACACGGCCAAGCCGCTGAATCATGGAATCGAGTGTTGACAGGTCGGAAACCATGTGATCGGCGTGAAGATCCATGCCCACCTCTCCGGCCGATGTGGAAACCAGATAAACAGTCTGTTCCGGGGATTTTTTTCCTGTAAACGGCAGCATGCCGGTGTTATTGAGCAACTTGTCCCGCTCATACCCTCTGATCTCACCCGTGAGGATCGATACATTTTCTTGACATCGGTTATTCAGCGCCTCTTTTTCTTTCTTGGGAATTCGCATGGTGTTATTTTCTTTGCGCCACTTTTCTTCCGCTTTTTTGCACAAACATTCAATAAGCCACTTGTGGACTTTAACGGCTTCCTCAGGAGATTGGACAAAGATAACAACTGTTTTCTTATCATCATTGTATTTGCTCGCAAGAGAGACAATTTTTTCTGCAAGTTCTCCCGGAGTCTCAATTTCATGAAGATAGAGCTTTTTTTTCGCATGGAATCTTTTGCTTATTTCTTGATCGCTATAATCTGTATTATCGATTTGAAAGCTGCATTTTCCTGTCTGTCGGCTTGTTGCCGAAAGTTCCAAAACACGAAACGGCGGAATGCCGGGAATATTATTGACCTTCCTCTGAAAGTCTTCCACACTTCGAAGCAAAAGACTGAAAGCCGGTGTTAAATGTGCTTCGTCATGCACGATCAGGGTGTCACAGCCGATAAGCCCGGCATTGAGGGGTTTGGTTCGTCTTGTATCTCCATATCCGGAAAAGAGCAGTTTACTTCCGATCATATCCACGGTGCCGATCATCACGGACGGTCGCGTTGGATCAAACCGCCATTGCAGGTTATCGGCTAATTCGCCTCGCAGTGTGCTGATAGACAACAGATCACCATCACTATTGCCAACTGCACACATGTCTTTCAATGTTTTAATTACACCATTGAGCGGGGAAGAAATGTCTTGTCCGACTTCCTTAAGCCTTTTGCAAAGCTCGATCACCACCTCTGTCGATTGGTCAACAATGGTTCGGCGATTTACAACATAGACCAGTCTGCGCGGTAATTGAACGCCTGCGTCCCTGCCCGCAAGCGCAAGCAGCCAGACGGCAACCACTGACGTCTTGCCAAGACCCGTCGGAATATTACAGTTTGTTGGTATTTCCCCACGGCAAAATTTTTCATAGAGGCGCTTTTGCCAGGGGAACGGTTTATGGCCGGTAAGTTGTTCAAACATCTCTTCAAAATTCCGCATCGATTCACCTCGCCATTAAATGCTTATCTTGATTGACATTTTTTTGTTCCTCTCCATCGGCAATCGCTCGTTATCCGTTCCCCTCGCGTTTTCGTCAGGCTATCATCGTCACGCGAATTTCCATTTTCTCCCAGGGGCGCGGGGTTTTGTGCTTTTCCAGAACGCGGGCCTCAATCGGCATGTCCTGATCCATCATTCCGGCAATGACGGTATTGTGTATCCTTGGGATATAGCCCAGTTTGACGCCGTCGGCAAAAACCGCTATGGCCATTTCATCATGAGGGTTGCGGGGTTCACGCACAAGAGTGAGCGGCGCGCCGCGTTTCAACAAAGGCCAGACTCGATCCCCCTGGTGATACTGCCACCCGGCAATCAGCGTATCCAGAAGAACGACTTCCCGCCCGGTCCCTGAAGACACCGGATGTTGGGCAGCATCGGCGCGACGCCCGGTAAGAATGAGGGGCAGCATGGCGGCCGATTCAAGAAACTGTCTTCGATTCATAAAATGATCCTTTCTTCCGGCTAGTCTACCCCCCTTCCACCCCCAGAACGCGTCCTACCAGAATTTTTTTCAATGTTTTCGTTTTTCCGCCTCCGGCGCAAGCCGCCTCTTTCATGTTGACCGGGCGATCGCGCCCCCGGAGGAGAGAAAACACGATTTACCACACACCAATCACGACACATCAGTTCGCGCCGCAGCATCTTTTGTATTTTCTGCCGCTGCCGCAAGGACAAGGGTCGTTGCGGCCGACCTTGGGTTCACGCCGAACCGGATCGCCAAAAGCGGATTCCATTCGGCCGGAATGCATTTGCCTGTGCAGCATCGCGCCGTGGCGTCGCAAGATCTCCACGGACGCGGGAAGTAACTTGTAAATGGCATCCCGGATTTCTTCTTCGGTTTTGGGTTCGCCACCGGGCGCCGGGTCAAAACCCATTTTGCATTCTCCCGGCAGCGCTATCACCGTAAGCACGGTGCATGCGTCAATAACGTTTTTTATATCATCGGGAATATCTTCATCCGCCATGTCTTCATACTCTTCCGTCATTCCCCAGTGGTGGGGCCTGAGGGAAAGGGCCTTAAACAACCCGAATGCCCAATCTTCCAGATCGGGAAACAGGTCCCGCGACATTATTTTGTAATCAAAGGGAAAGCGCAGCGTTTGATTCATCGACGCGCTCATGAAACGGTTGTAGGTGTCCATCAGGTAGCCGAGGCTTTGCTTGGCGTCCTTTTCATCGTCAAACATCGGCCCGTCGCCTCCAAAGACGACCGGCAACCACTGGCTGGGCATGACGGGATCGGGCGTGATCGCCAGGCCGAAAAAGAACCCGTGCAGTTCGATAGGATTGAAACTTTCATTGGGGGCATCCGTCTTGCGCAAAATTTCTTCGAGCCGCTTCGCTACTTTGCTTGTGAACATTCTCATAAGGTTACCTGTATACCTTTCTCATTTTTTCGATTTCTTTTTTCACGTCGTCGCGCAAGGCTTTGGGCGACACCACTTCCACCTGCGCGCCATAGCGCAGAATCTCACGTTTGATTTCCCGAAAGTCGGCCACAGGGACGGTCAGACATAGACTCCCTTCTCCATCGATGAAGGCGTCTTGGTCGCGATGCCAATGTTGTTCGGCGATCCATGGGGCGATCTCTTTGGCGAAACGCAAAGAGACCTTTTTCGTTTCTTTTCCATGAAAAATGCCGAAGGTCCGCCGGATGTAGTCTTTCACGCCAGCGGCCGACGAGTTGACGACGATCGTCGCGTCCGAGGACGAAATCGATCGAACGCGCGACAAGACAAAATCGCGCAGTTCATTTTTCACCTGGCAAAAGGCGACGATATGCCACGTGCCCATGTAGGAAAGCAGATGCAACGGCAAAATGTCGCGTTCGCTCAGGCGGTTCTGATGCGGCGAGTAGTATTCAATACGGACGGGGCTGCCTTTCAACAGAGCCTCCAGCACGCGATGGAAGACAAGGTCGCTCGTGCGGGCGTACGCGACGTTTTTGACGGAGATTTTTTCGGCCAGTTGGTCGATGTCGTATTTGGCTGTCGCGTGGCGGGCGATCACGTCGTTGAGAAAGGTTCGAAGAGACGTCTTGAGGGCGGCGTCGGGGACGGCCGACGCCAGACGATAAGACAAAACCAGGGAAATCAGCTCGTCTTCGGTCAGCCACACACCGGGCAGTTCCCAGGTGGGTTCCGGGCAAACATAGCCGCGCATGGCGGCCACGTACTCGATGGGCATGCCCAGGCGGTCGCGGATGAAGTCGATATTTCTCTGCGCCGTCTTGACGCTGATTTCGAATCGTTCCGCCAGTGTCTTGGCGTTGGGGTGCCTGTTTTTCTTGACTTCGTTTTGAAACCACAGGTAGCGCTCAAAAATGATTCCGGATGACATATTCCCTCCATTGAATAAAAGAGGGCGCGTGTTTGTCGCGCGGACCCTCCATCGAAATGTTTCGGATGTAAAAAAACTTGAACCACACAAGATTCATCGCTTCGCGAACCCCCCCGGCTGCGACCCATATCGGCCAACGCCCGGGTTTTCGAATTTTTGACGTCTTCTGGTATGGCAAGAGCCCGTCCAACGGGAAGTGAGGCCGCCCAAAGGGTAGAATCGGTTTTTCGAGGAGGACAGATCACTCGGCGGGGATTGCAGGGCGCAATCGGAAAATCGCCTTTTCGCAGAGGGGGTATGATGAACATTATCGCGTCTCTCCAGAATCCCAAAATCGATCATGCATGGGCGATTGGCGGATGAAACAGGATGGATTATATGATAAATTTTTATTTTATCAATAAATATCCGACGTCCGCGCCGCGATCGAGACATCGGCCGTATCGGTGGAAGGCTTTGCTCGTGATTCATAAGATGAGGGGGGTGTTTTCGATGGGCCGGTCGTTCGCGACCGGGTCGTTCTTCAATGTGAGAATTGTCGCGGATGGGAGACGACAGCGTCCTTCCATCCCGACGCTTCTCTACACGAGGCCGAAATGGTTTTTGATGTTTTCCGCCGTTCTCGAGATGAGCAGGCGTCTGGCTTCCACGCTCGCCCAGGCGATATGCGGCGTGATGAAGAGTTTTTCCCGGCAGCGCACTTTCAAAAGCGGGTTTTCCGCTGCGATGGGTTCTTTGGATAAAACATCCAAGCCCGCCCCGGCGATCCGGTTTTCGTCAATGGCCCACGCCAGCGCGGCCTCATCGACAATCCCGCCCCGGCCCATGTTCAAAAGATAGGCCGTCGGCTTCATGCGTTCCAGCTCGGCTTTCCCAATCAAATTTCGGGTTTGGTCGTTGAGGGGGCAGTGAATGGAGACGACATCGGCAAGATGCAATAACTCAGTAAGCGGAAGATGGGGATAACCGGCCGCGTCGAGATTCTTCCCCGACGTCGAGTAATAGACGACGTTCGCGCCGAAGGCGCAGGCGACTTGCGCCACGCGTTTCCCGATGGTCCCCATGCCGATAACCCCGAAGGTCTTGCCGGACAGTTCCCAAAATTCCCGTCCCAAGTGGGTGAAGATGGGGCTTACCGCGTACTGTCCGGAACGGACATAGTCGTCGTAATAGCGACAGGCGTTTTGCAGATAAAACAACATGGCGAAGGTACATTGCGTGACGGATTCGGTGGAGTAACCCGCGACATTCCGGACGGAAATTCCTTTTTGGGCGGCATAGTCCAAATCGACGTTGTTCATGCCGGTGGCGACAACGGCGATCAACTCCAGCTCAGGGCAACCGTCCATGACGTCACGATCGATCACCACCTTGTTGGTGATGACGACATTGTGCCCGCGGATGCGGCTGATCCTGTCGGCGGGGGCCGTGAGGTCGTAGCTTGAATAGTCGCCCAAGGACGAAAGATCCGAAAGATTGTCGACGTCACCGACCGTTTGGGCATCCAGAAAAACCATTTGAACAGACTTTTTCATTCTTTATGCTCCGCGGCGTGTTGAAGGGGTTTGACCATTTGCTCTTTTAAAATTTTTAAAAACTTCCGGCGGAAGGCCGGTATCTTGGTTAAAAGCATCATCAGCCAGTTGAGTCGGCGGACTTTGTAATTTTTCTGCGGGAAGTCCAAAAGGCCATGCTTCTTGAAATAGCGGTAATCCGCTTGAAAGGTGAAACGCAGCATGCCGTATATTTCATCGCGGAAGATTTTTCTGCCGCCGACCCCCAGAAAAGTCAAGGGCACGGAGGCTCCCTCTTTCGCCGACCGGACGAGACCCCGGGCGAATTCAGCCAGAAGCGCGTCGAGTGTCCGATCGTCCCCCGCTTCGTCCGTGAGAATGCCCGCGACATTGGCGTCCTGAATTTGCCCGTAGGCTTCCAGCATCTGGCGAAGATTGGGATTCTGCGCCAAGGGACCGGAAATCAAATAGGCAATCTGCTTGTTTTGCAACGTCGGAATATGGGTGTTGAAGAAGGAGCGGTCAAAGTACATTTTCCAACGCGACGACAGATAGCGGTCGAAAATCGCGCCGGCAAAAACAATCACGTCCGCCTTTTTGACCTTCTCGTTGTAGAAATCGATGTAGCCGTCTTTGCCTTCGTAGTCGCAGACGTTGTCCAGCCCGCATTTGCAGCAGCCCAGGCAGCCTCCTTTGATGTCGATGTCCATGAGATTGACGATATCGACTTCCCCTTTGAAATTGCCCCTCAGGGTTTGAACCATCGCGTCGACATTGCCCGATGGTTCTTGGCCGTCTTTCATGATGAGAATTTTTTTCCCTTCCGTG
The DNA here is from genome assembly GCA_964589235.1 of uncultured Smithella sp. Classification (GTDB taxonomy): domain Bacteria; phylum Desulfobacterota; class Syntrophia; order Syntrophales; family Smithellaceae; genus UBA8904. The sequence continues at coordinate 6,764 of CAZPTW010000024.1, forward strand.
TCGACGGCGGCGGCGGGGGGGGCGGGCGCGTATACGAACGAGGAGGGGACGACCGGCGGGTAGACACGGATCGTGGGAATTTTTCTGGAGGCGGCGTCGACGGCGTTCTGGGCGAAGGACAACCACCGCCTGCGTTCTCGTTTTTGCATGAGGTCATACATGGCCGCGGAATAGGCGCCTAGGTAGTTCATGCGCAAGTCGTCACAAATGGCGTGGATGTAGTTGTGCGCCGTGTGGTCGAAGAAGTGCACCGAGGTGGACAGGGAAAGCGCATACTTTCCGGCGAACGCCGCTTCACGCTTCCGCTCGAAAATCAGTTCGATGAACCGCTTGTACTGGGAACACACGACCAGATAATAAAGCGGAAAGGCCCACCAAACAGCGTCGGCTCGCGTGACGGCGTCGAGAATGTCCTGGAAGGCCTTTGGGTCTTTCTCGATTTTTCGAATGGTCTGAGCCACGGGAAAAATCGTAAACGCGTGCTCAGGCATCTTTCTGGCCGCGTAGCGGACATACTGGAGGGTGACACTGAGATCGCCTTTGGGGCTGCCGTTTAAAACGATGATGTTCATAAGCCTCATTCTTTCTTTTCAAAGGGTTCTTCAAAAAAACAGTATCGGTTTCGTCCTCGGTTCTTCGCTTGATACATGGCTTTATCCGCCTTTTGCAGTAAAAGGTCAAGATCTTCTCCGTTTTTGGGGTACACAGCCGCCCCCAAGCTCGCGGTCACACTGACCGGTCCCGTTTCCAGGTGAATCGGGCGGTGAAAGGCATGAACGATTTTTTCGGCGATGTGGGCGACATCGTGAGGCGAGGTGATCGACGGCAGGACGACGCAGAATTCGTCGCCGCCCGGACGGCACACGGTGTCGGTGTCCCGCACGGTGGATATCAGTCTGTCCGCGACTTCCTGCAGAAGCGCGTCGCCCGCCGCATGTCCGAAGCTGTCGTTGATCTCTTTGAAATGATCGAGATCCAACACGATGACCCCCACCATCTTCTGCGCGCGTCTGGCGCGTTTGACGGCCATGTTCAGGCGATCATAAAAGAGCACGCGGTTGGAGAGGCCCGTGAGAGGATCATGAAGCGCCAGGCTGCGGATGGCTTGTTCCTCCTCGTGTCTTGCGGTGGTGTCCTCGATGATGCCCCGAAAGCCGGCGGGTTTCCCTTGGGCATCGTAAAACAAGCTGACGGAGAGTTCCACATGTCTCGCTTCGCCGTTTTTGTTGATGATCTTCCAATCCATCTTTTTGATGGGTCGGCCGGTTTTATATACCTGAGCGAACGCCCGAAGGGCGATATCCATGTTTTTTCTGTCCACGTAACGCCGGAAATTAATGCCCTGCATTTCCTCCCGCTGATAGCCGAAAAGCTTCAGGTAGGCTTCGTTGAAGAATTGGAGATTGCCTTTGAGGTCGACTTCATAGTAGGCGTTGGGAATGTTGTCCACCACGGATCGGGAGCGGTCTTCGCTCTGCTTGAGGGCTTCTTCGATCTTTTTCTGTGTCGTGATATCCATTTGCGATCCCAAGGTCGCGTGCCGCCCTTTGAATTCGATGGCGGTGACGGTTCCCACATACCAGCGGATTTCCCCTTTGCGGGTGATCAGACGGTATTCGAAGGGGGAAACGGAATCCTCGCGCATCAGGGTGCGGGAGGTGTCGCGGACGAACGCGCGGTCATCCGGATGGACCATGAAAAGAGCGTCCCGCCCGAGCGTTTCTGTGTCCGCGTAACCGGTGTTTTCCTGGAACCGGCGGTTCACCCAAACAAAAAGGCCGTCTTGGACGATAAAAAAGCCTATGGGGGATTTTTCCGCAATCGTCCGGTAAAATTCCCCGGCCAGTTTCCACTGGGTGACATTCTGAGAAATGACGGACACCGCGATGACTTTTCGTTCACGGGACGACTTTTTGACCACGGGGCTGAACGTGCGCAGAAAATCGCAGCCGTCGCGCCGGCTGCGGTGCTCACGCTGCAGCGGCTCGCCGTTTTCGATGACGTAGGCGACATCGCGGGAAAATTCCGCCGACTCTTCCGGAGAGTGAAAATCCGCGTAGGATTTCCCCGTCAGATCGGCAAGCGACGCGCCAAGGCGCGCGCAATGGTAAGGGTTGACGTGAAGATAACGGCAACGATGGTCCACAACATAAATCGAATCCTGCGCCGATTCGACCAGAGAACGGCAGACATCATAAACCGGCCGCGCCTCGGTCGATGGCTTCGCGCGGATGCGTTTCTTTGTGTCTGTCATACTTTTTCTCCGAGGACGACAAAGACCGTATCATCCCTTCCGACGATTCGACGATGGAAAAAAACTCACTCAAACCAATCTAAAAAACTATAGTGAATAGGCGACCGGCGTGTCAAGATAATTTCCAACTCCGAATGGACTCAAGTAATGCCGCCGAAGCTTTGCGTAAGAGGGGTGCGTTCCCTCAAAAACCGATGGTACCGAGAAGAGAATCGGGAACGGAGGTTTTGATATGAGACCCCAAGCCAAGAAAGAGTATTTTGAGGTTCCGTTTAAGCGATGTGAAGACGCAGGCGGAAGAGAAAAAACAAAGATGACCGATAAATGCCGCGCGGTCTGTGGTTACCATAGGAAACACGCGACCCGGCGTTTCAGAGGATGTAAGCAAACCATTAACGATCATCTCCCACGACACTTTACGAATCGTGGAAAGCCCATTGGCTTGACCCGCGGCAGGGCTTATCACAAAGGCGAAAACGCCCACATCGCGCAAGAAGACCGGATCCATGTCCGCCGGTTGTTTGGGAATCAGAGGTTAGACACCCCCAAAGTCGTCTCGCTCATGAACAACCATCACCGCGAGGCAAGGCGCCTCTATCACAATGTCTTTTCCCCTTGTGTCAATCTGATTGAAAAAGAACGCGTCGGCTCGAAAACCATTGACCGGCACGACGACCCTAAAACCCCCCATCAAAGAATCATGGACTTTGACCCTATTCCACAAACAACAAAGAACGCTCTCGTAAAACGACTTTATGAAAAACGATAGCGATCCTTGCCATTTTTCTTCTCATCGGACATTTCTAAATGGGCTGGACAAAAGAACCTTTTCCATTGACACCCCAAGGCCTTGCTTTTATACTGCGGAAAATTGGGAACATGAAGATAACGAAGATCAGAAAAGGAGAATACCCATGGATATCGTAATCACCCGGGACGGCGATATTTCTGTGCTGGACATTCGAGGCCGCTTGGACGCCTTATCCGCGCCTCAACTGGAAGAGCGGCTCAATGCCTGGTTCGATGAGCAGCAAACCAAACTGGTGTGCAGTCTAAAGGATCTGGAATACATCAGCAGCGCGGGCCTTCGGGTTTTTTTGACGACGGCAAAGAAAATGAAGGCGCGCAACGGCAAATTCTGCATGGCCGGGCTGAGGGAAAATGTCAAAGAGGTTTTTGCCATTTCCGGGTTTATCGCGCTCATCCCCTCGTACGATACATTGGAGGCGGCCAAAGACGCGGTCCGATAGCGTCCCGCCGGAGGCATCGGTTATGCGGATCAAAAAAATGCCCGCTTCCCTGTCCAATCTGCATGAGTTGATGGCGTTCATCACGGATCGAGCCCAGGAGACGGGACTGGCTGCGGAAACCATCAACCGGATGGAACTCGTTTCGGAAGAGGCGCTGGTCAATGTCATCAAACATGCCTATGGCTCAAGGTCAGGTGAGGTTGAAGTGCGGCTGAAAGCAGGTGACGGCCCGTCACTGAGCGTCGAAATCCGCGATACGGGGGACGCCTTTGACCCGCTGCAAAAACCCGATCCGGATACGAACGCGGCGTTGGATGACCGCAGCGTGGGGGGGTTGGGGATTTTCATGATGCGGAAAATGGCCGACCGGCTTGCCTACCGCCGTGATCAAAATCAAAATGTGCTGACCATGACTTTTTTTGATCGGTGACGACGGAAAATCTCCGCGGCGAGCGCCTGAGGCGCTGGTTGCAACCTTCATGAAAAAAGGTGGCTTCATGTTGTCTGTATTCAATGGCGACGCCGATCCAAAGACCCGCAACCGGCCTAGGCGGGGCATTGCCTTTCGGTTGAGCTTCTGGATTCTGCTTTTCGCCGCTCTGATCTTCCTGTCGGTTTTGGGCTACTACTATGCCCTGTCGCGCAAGCTGATTGTGGAGAAAATTGAGCATGACGCGATCGAAATGGCCAGGGGAAACGCCGCGCGCATCGATACGGTGTTGGCCGCCGTCCAAAAAATTCCGCACAACTTTTCTCTTTTGATTCCACATCCCGCGTTTCAAAACGAACAGAGGCTTTTGGGGTTGATGAAGGATATGGTGGGGCGTAATCCGGACATTTTCGGCACGGCCGTTGCGTTCGAACCTTTTGCCTGGAAGAAGAGCCTTCGCCATTTTTCCCCGTATGTCCACCGCAAAGACGACGGCGTGGCCTCGAAGTGGATTGGATACGACTACTTCGCCTGGGACTGGTACAAACACCCCATGGAGGAACGAAAGCCGCTTTGGGTCGAACCATATTTTGACGAAGGGGCGGGCAATATCATCATGTCCACCTATTCCGTGCCCTTTTACGGCACGGCCGGCGGACGACAGAAACCCTGGGGGGTCGTGACGGTGGATGTGTCGCTCGAATGGCTGCGGAAAATCGTGTCCGACATCAAAACCGGCGGCGACGGCTATGCCTTTTTGATTTCAAAAAAAGGCACCTTCGTGACTCACCCGAACGCGAAGCTCGTTTTGCACAAAAACATTTTTACCCTCGCCCAAGAGCTCAAGGACCCAAGCCTTGCCGAAGCGGGCATGAAAATGACGGGGGGGAAAACCGGCGTCATGGCATCCCACGATGTGATGGACGGTGACGCCTGCTGGCTGGCCTATGCGCCGCTTTCCACCACCGGTTGGTCCATCGGCTTGGTCTTCCCCCGCAACGACTTGATGGCGGATGTCGACCGACACTTTCGGGTGACGCTGGGGCTGGGAGGGCTGGGGCTGTTGGTCCTCTGCGGTGTGATCATTTGGATCGCCCGCGGCATCACCAATCCGCTGCGCGCCCTGACCGAAGCGACAAAGAGCATCGCGGCCGGCGACTTGAACCGGATGCTTCCTGACGTCGGTTCCCGCGATGAAGTCGGAACGCTGGCTGAATCCTTTACGGCCATGCGCGATGCTCTCCAGACGTATATTCGGGATTTGACGGCGGCGATTACCGCCAAAGAACGCATCGATAGCGAGCTGAAAATCGCCCACAACATCCAGATGGGCCTGCTGCCTCAGACCTTTCCACCTTATCCTCATCGGCGGGACATGGATGTATATGCGACGCTTTATCCCGCCCGAGAAGTCGGCGGCGATTTGTATGATTTCTTTTTCATGGACGATACCCATCTGTGTTTCGCCGTGGGGGATGTCTCCGGCAAGGGGGTGCCCGCGGCGTTTCACATGGCCATCACAAAAATGCTGATCAAGACAAAGGCCACGCAGGGGCTTTCGCCCGAAGTCATCCTCAAGCGCGTCAATGAGGACTTGTCTCTGGACAACCCGACGATGATGTTTGTCACGGTGTTTCTCGGGGTTTTGGATGTTCGCACGGGCGAGCTCGTCTATTGCAACGGCGGCCATTTGTCTCCTTATATCCTCCGGGCCGATGGACGCGTCGATGTTCTTGCGACCACGGAAGGCATGGCGTTGGGAGTGGACGAAGATTTTATCTATCAAAGTCGCTCGGTGACGCTCCAAGAGAAGGATACCGTCTTTGTTTACAGCGACGGTGTGACGGAAGCGGCCGATGCCCGACATGAACTTTTTGGGGCTCACCGGCTCACGGCGGCCCTTCAAGGGCTAAGCGGCCTGCCGCTGAAAACCATCACAGACAGCGTGCTTGCGGCGGTCAAGACTTTCGCGGGGGACGAACCCCAGGCGGACGACATCACGATGATGGTTGTCCGATACCACGGAGAGACCTTTTGACGTCTTGAAATTCGACGGTTGCCGGTTTCTTTGGCCCTCATAATCATCCTAAAGAAGTATTTTCAAGCGATCCTTTTGTGTGTATGTAGACAGACAAAATTTCGTGTTTTGGCTGGGTTGAAAAAAGCTGTCCTATCGGTCGTCTCTGACTTGTTTCACGGGTGTGTTGATCCGACGTGAGGGTGCGCCATGGAAGAGACCTTTGACTTTATCGTGATTGGATCGGGGTTCGGAGGCAGCGTCGCTGCTTTGCGTCTGGTTGAAAAAGGATATCGCGTCTGCGTCCTGGAAGCGGGGAAACGGTGGCAACCCAAGGACTTTCCCAAAACCAATTGGGATATCCGAAAGTTCCTCTGGGCGCCCGCGATCGGCTGTCACGGGATCCAGAGAATCTGGCTTCTCAAGGATTTCATGGGGCTCGGCGGCGCGGGTGTCGGTGGCGGCTCTCTGGTGTACGCCATGGTTTTGATGGAGCCGCTCGATCCCTTTTACAAGGATCCCCAGTGGGCGGGGCTGGACCCGGATTGGAAGGCCACGCTGGCGCCGCATTATCGAACGGCCCGCAAGATGCTCGGGGTGGCCAGATTTCCCAAAGTGACGGAAGCGGACAAGGTTTTGGCCGAATACGCGGCCGACATCGGCCGGAGCGATCATTTCGCCCCGACGGAAGTGGGCGCTTTTTTTGGAGAACCGGGCGTGACCGTTTCGGATCCCTATTTCGGCGGTGAAGGACCTGAAAGAACGGGCTGTGATTTTTCGGGGGCCTGCATGATCGGCTGCAAAACGGGCGGGAAGAACACGTTGGACAAAAATTGTTTGTATCTCGCCGAAAAGCGGGGAGCGACCATCGTTCCGGAAACGCTGGTGACGGCCATCCAACCCGATCCCCAGGGGGGGTATTTGCTCACTTCCCAAAAGGCCACATCGATTTTTCCGAGGGACAAAAGACGATGGCGAGCCCGCCAAGTGGTGGTCAGTTGCGGAACGCTCAGCACCTTGTCGCTCCTTTTGCGATGCAAGCAAAAAGGGTGGCTCCCCCGTTTATCCGACCAGTTGGGTTATAAGTTCCGAACCAATTCCGAAGTGCTCTGCGGCGGGCGGGCCGATAAACTGGACGTGAAATACTGTGAAGGCACGGCCATCACCTCGATCCTTCAAGTCAACGACGCGACGTCCATCGAGGTGACGCGTTATCCGGAAGGGTCCGACGTCATGGGGCTTTTGGCGCAGGTTTTAACGGACGGAGGATCCAAATGGGGCCGCGTGATGAAATTTTTCGGCCAGTGTCTGAAACATCCGACCCATTTTCTGAAAAGCCTTTGGATTTTCGGCTGGGCGAGGCGGACCATCATCCTCTTGGTGATGCAAGTCTACGACA
>CAZPTW010000025.1:0-11282 GCA_964589235.1 uncultured Smithella sp.
TGTGTTTGCCTGCCTGGCCGACCAACGCGTCGTGCCCGGCCCAGCCGGCGTAAACCACAGGCCGTGTCGCGCCGATATCACCGCCCAAGAGCTTCGCCAGCTCGTCGAGCTTGCGAAAATGGTTTTTATTGCCCATTCCGCGTCCGCCGCAGACAATCACGCGAGCGTTTTCAATCGTATGTTCCCTTTGGGCGGCGCGTTCATACTCGACCTGCCGAACGCGGCTCGGCGGAAGGTTGGGCGGAAGGTTCAGCCGTTCCACTATGGCAGTCCTTTCGGCATTGTGGGGGATTTCTTTAAACGTTCCCGGTCTCACCGTGGCCATTTGCGGGCGATGATGTTCCGTCACGATTTCCGCGAGCATGTTGCCTCCGAACGACGGCGCGATTTGCACCAAAAGCCCCTCGGGGGTGATGTCCAGATCGACGCAGTCGGCGGAAAGACCGGTTTTCAAGCGCTTGGCCAGACGCGGGGCGAATTCTCGCCCGAAGTCGGTTGCTCCGATCAGAAGGATGTCGGGATCCCTCTGCCGGGTGAGATCCTCGACGAGCGCGAGGTACGTTTCCGTGCTGTAGCTTTTCAAGGACGGATGACTTACGGCCAAAATGCGATCCGCCCCGTGGGCGGTGTATTCCATGATCCATTCGTCGATGTCATGGCCGACCACCACGACGCCGACTTCGGCCTCGATCACGCCGGCAAGATCGACGGCTTTGGAAATCAGCTGCAATGTGACCCGGTTTTGGTAGTAATTTCGGTAATCACCGAACACCCAAATGCTCTTTTTCTTATTTCCCATGGTCTGATCGCCTTATGGCTTCGATGGATTTTCCGACGACGGCGCTCAACCGGCTTTCGAAACGATCGAGGAATTCGGCGACGGCGGTGGAGGCCGTGCCGGTGATCACCACATTTTCCTTTTGGGCTTTCCGGACGAACACCCGTCGGACACGGGTTCTGGAGCCGTGTTCGGCGAGATCGGCGTCGGTGACGCCCAGATCGCAGGCGGTGAGGGTCACGATGGACTGTTCGGTAAAGGCCCGATTCAGGCCGCCCAGCGAGGCGAAGCGGGGTTTGTACTGCTCCATCGAGATGGTGACGAGCGCCGGAAAGTCCATCTCGAGCGTCTCCCAAAATTTATCGACCAGTCGCCGGACGCGCAGCGTGCCTTGGTGGAGGGCGAGATGTTCCGCGTAGGCTACGGCGGGGAGGTTGAGCTCTTCGGCCAGCTGCGGGCCGACTTGGGCGGTTTCGCTGTCGGCGGTATAAGCGCCGCACAGAATCAGATCGACGTTGGGGATTTCTTTGCCGATGGCCTTGGACAAGACGTAAGATGTCGCATAGGTGTCGGCGCCTGCAAACTTTTTGTCGCAAATCAAAACGCCGCGGTCCGCTCCCATCGCCAGGGCCTCCCGAAGCACCTCTTCGGCGCCGGCGGGCCCCATGGTCAACGCCGTGACGAAAGCTGGATGGCTTTCCTTGATCTGGAGCGCCGCCTCGACGGCGTGCTTGCAGGCTGGATTCATCATGCCGGCGGCCAGATCGCGCCTCAGCGTCTTGCTTTTTTCATCCCAGGGCAGTTCGGTGACCATCGGCACCTGTTTCAGGCAGACCGCGATATGCAGCATGTTTTTCTCACAAGGCCGGTTGATTTAAAATGGTCCGCGCGATGACCATGCGTTGAATTTCACTGGTGCCTTCGTATATTTCCGTGACCTTGGCGTCGCGGAAATAGCGTTCGACATCGTACTCCTTGCTGTAGCCGTAGCCGCCGTGAATCTGAACGGCAAGTGACGTGACTTTCGAGGCCACGGCACTGCAATACAGCTTGGCCATCGATGCTTCGCATCCAAAAGCCCCCCCCGCGTCTTTGAGCTCGCAGGCGCGGTATAAAAGCAGACGGGCGGCCAGAATTTCCGTCGCCATATCGGCCAAGTAGTTCTGAATCGTTTGCTGAGAGGCGATCGGCTTTTTGAATTGTTGCCGTTCTTTGGCGTATTTCACCGCTTGATCCATGGCGCCTTGAGCGATACCCAGCGCCTGCGCGGCGACCCCGATGCGGCCGTTGTCCAGCGTGGCCAGGCCGATCTTCATGCCGTCGCCCGGCGCTCCCAATAGGTTTTCCGCCGGAACCCGGCAGTCCTCCAGAAATAATGAAGAGACGGGATTGGCGCGCATGCCGCAGAGATCTTCGAGTTCACCGCGTTGAAACCCGGCAAACCGACTTTCAACGATAAAGACGCTGCTTTGCGGTATTCCCTGGGGCGGTTGAAAAACCGCGAAAACGAGCGCGACATCACAAACGCCGCCGTTGGTGACGAAAATTTTGGTGCCGTTTAAGACATATTCCGACCCATTCCAGACGGCGGTGGCTTCCACGCTGCCCGCGTCGGAACCGGCGTTGGCTTCCGTGAGACTGAACGCGCCGATTGTTTCACCCGAGACGAGCCCGGGCAGATATTTGTCTTTTTGCGCGGGGGTGGCGAATTTGAGCATGGGATAAACGGCCACGCCGTTGTGGACGGTAACGCACAGGCCAACCGCCGCGCAGACGCGCGAAATTTCTTCGACAACGATCGCGGCGCTGATCGAATCCAGTGCCGCGCCGCCGTATTCAACGGGGGCTTGCAGGCCGAAATAATTGAGCGCTCTCATTTTAGCAATCACCTCCTGCGGAAACCGCCGGTGTTGATCGATTTCCGCGGCGATCGGCGCGAGCTCCCTTTCGGCGAATTGCCGGACGGATTTGCGGATTAATTGGTGCTTCATACAAGGATTGAATTGCAATTTCATCTCCCGGCATTGCAGGGGGCGAACCTTCAAAGCGATGTTTTGTTGATCCCTGACAGGAATGAACCGCCCGTAAATTTCATTGGCATATAAAAAAAAGAAGCGGTATTGTCAATCATATTATGGGGAATCCATCAAGGAGGCCAGCATGAAAAAAGGCATCGTGTTTTTGTTGACGGCGTTTGTCTTGTTTTTTGGGTTACCGGCGTCCCAGGCCCAGGAATACGGAAAACTCAAGGCGCTTCGCGAACGGGCGGCGCATGTCGCGAAGCAGAAGAACGATTTTGTGGTCCGTGTACTGACTTCTTATCACCTTCTTCACGAAGTCAATGATCAAGGGGCGGTCATCCGCATCTATATGGGTGAGAAATGGATGGACGTCACCGCCGTCGAAATTGTGCCCGTCCTCAGGGAAGAACAGGATCGAACCCGCCGCGTTGCGGCGCATGAGCTCTTTTTCTTCACGGCCGATGGGATCTTGAATGTCGTCTCGGAGCTGACGATCCGATAGAAGTCACCGGCTGACGGCGCCTTTGGCGGCGGCAAGTTTTTCCTTGTCCAAATAGTATTTGCCGTTCGGGGTTTTGATGACGAGCCCGTCTTGAATCAGAAGATGGAGCGCTTTGGGGCGAAGGTTCCCTGTCCCCACAAGGAAGACATTCTTTCGTTCGTCCTGTATGGCGATGGCTCTACCCGGGGTAAACGCCCGGGCTTCTTCCATTTCCGCGATGATTTTAAAGCACACCCTGCGGAGTCCCCAGCCCGTCATGAACATCAGCAAAATGACGAAAACGACAAACCCGACGATCAATACAAGAATCTGAAGATAAAGCGGCATGGAGAGCCCTTCATGAAATGAACTGAATATCCTTGGTCGCCCGCGTAATGACGTAGCAACGTTCGATGTTGGATTGCGGATCGGCGGGCGCCAGAAAAAATCCCATTCGCCCTGGCTGGTAGGCCTGCGTCGCTCCGATCAAAAGTTCGCCGTCTTTGAAGTGGACTTTCATTTTACGCCCCGCCACCGGCTGACCCGGTTCGAAACTTTTTTTATCCGTGTAGGCTGGATTGCCTGCGTAATCGCGCACAAAAAACACCGCTTTGAGTTCGTCGCAGTGGATTTCCATCAATTTTTCACCCTGAACGGATATGGACGGCATGATGTGAAACGTCTCTTTTCCAGGGATGAAATCCATCGTGATCCCCTTTTGCACACGGCCGTCGGCATAGCGGACAACGATTTTGTTTTGGGCCATAAAAACGCTCCTTCCCCATCAAATCCATGACGTCTCCGGACTTGTTTATCCGGACCTCTTGCCGGTTACACTCTCTATGAGTATACCAATTACCCGCGCTTTGTCCAGCGCTTCATCTGAATAGGAAAAGCCGTCCCGGCCCGCGTATTTTTTCATCAGACGATCGAAGACTTTCGTTTTTTCTTCTTTCGAGTCCAAAAAGAAGGCTTTTCCAAATCCGACAACGCTTCGATAGGTCATCGTCCAGCGACAGGCTGTATCTGACTTTACCAAGGCCCCTGGAAGGTCGATTTCAAAACAAACGAAAGGATTCCTTTCTAAGATATCGATTTTTTTGCCGGATGAAGCGCTGTGAAAAAAAAGCCGATCGCCTTCGACAGCATAATTGACGCAAATCAGATAAGGCTTGTTTTCTTCCGCCATGGCGATCCGACAGAGAGGGGCTTCCTGCAAAATCCGGTTGATTTCAGACAAATCTTTGATTTCTTTGTCTTTTCTTCTCATGGTCCCCTCCTCGAGGGCAAAAAATCGTGCCGGGACACGACTTTGGGATTTGAAAGTGTCAGGCATTGCCTACCGTCAACACCACAAATTTTCAACTCAAATCCGTGAAAAAAAAAATCGATGACTTTCTTTTACGGATGTGCAAGATAGGGCCATGAAAACCAATCGGCCAATCGGCGTTTTTGATTCGGGAATCGGCGGACTGACGGTGGTACGCGCGCTCATGGAGCGTCTTCCGTTTGAAAATATTGTTTATTTCGGCGACACGGCGCGGGTGCCCTACGGCATCAAGTCGGTGGAGACGATCAACCGGTATGCCCTTCAAATTACGGAGTTTTTGTTGAAAAAAGACGTAAAGCTCCTGATCGTCGCCTGCAACACGATGGCGGCTGTGGCCTATCAGGCCATCTCCGATCTCTCCCCCGTTCCCGTTTTGGAAGTGATCGGCGCCGGTGCGGCTCACGCGGTCGCCGGAACGCGGAATAAAATTATCGGTGTGATCGGCACACCCGCCACCATCAATTCCAACGCCTATGCGCGGGCCATTCATCTTTTGGATCCCGGAGTTCGGATTTTTTCCAAACCCTGTCCACTGTTTGTTCCGCTGGTCGAGGAGGGTTGGCTGGACCATGACGCCACTCGCTTGACCGCCATCGAGTATTTAAAACCGGTTTTGGCTGAGAGTATCGACACATTGGTTTTAGGATGCACACATTACCCGCTGCTCAAACCGTTGTTGTCCGATATCGTCGGGCCTTCTGTCCGCCTCATTGATTCGGCCGAGGCCATGGCCGAACAGGCAGCTGATTTGATCCATCGGCAAGATCTCGGCAGCGAGGTCCGGGACATCCCGGATTATCTCTTCTACGTCAGTGATGTACCCTACCGCTTCCAAACCATCGGCGAGCGGTTTTTGGGACGGACCCTTCCCCGCGTGGAAATGGTGAGACTTTAAGATGTAAAAGCCAAAAAGGAGGCGATGCCATGCTGCGGGGATCATCGTTTTTCATATCAAGATCTTCGAGGATAGAACATGAAAATTCTTCTGGCCGGTTACAATATTGATTACGATCTCATCTGCGAACTCAAAAACAAAAGCGCCTTTGATCAGGATTTAACGCCGGAGACGATTTCCGCCGCCTACGCGCGCATCAGCCGCAGTCCCAAAACGGTCGTCGACCTCAGGCAAGACGCCCGAAACGAAGTGGACAAAGCCCGAAAATCCAACCAGAACATCGTCTTTGACATGGGGCATTCCTCAGTGGCCGAGCATGCTGTTTTCAACATCGACGTGATCGGCGTATCGCGCTTTCTCGTGGAGGAAATTGAAAAGTTCCGGCTGTGTTCCTTTACGGAAAAATCCCAGCGTTATGTGCTTTTCGATCGGGATTTTGTGATTCCTGAAGAAATCCGCGATGCGGGCATGACCGCAGCGTTTGTTGAAACCATTGAAATGCAAAACGATTTTTACCATCATCTCTATGAAGTGCTGAGACCTTACGTTTTTGAAAAACACGCGGATCTGGCGGCGGATTCAGCCAACAGATCCTTGTTGGAAGGTTGGGCCAAGGAAGATGCTCGCTATGCGATTTCGCTGGCCACCGAAACCCAGTTGGGGATGACCATCAACGCGCGCAATTTGGAACTGATGCTAAGAAGACTTTCATCGATGCCGTTGGCCGAAGCGCGCCGGTATGCCGAACTCCTTTACAAAGCCACCAAGAACATCGCGCCTTCTCTGATCCGCTATGCCGAAGCGACCGCTTATGACCGCTTGACCCGTCAGAACTTGAAAAAATGTGCAGACGGAACCCTTTCCGCGCCCGCTTCAGTCAAGACCGCAAAGAAAACGCCTGAGCTTCTCTTGGTGGGGGCCACGCCGAAGGCGGATTTGAAGACAGCCGCGTCGCTTCTTTTTTCCTCATCGACGCTTCCCTTTTCTTTGTGTCTCAAGCGCGTCGCCGGATTGAAACCCATCGAACTCAAAAAGCTTTTCAAGACGGCCTTGGAGAAGGCCCGATCTTATGACGCTGTTTTGCGGGAGTTTGAAAACGTGGCCTTGCAATTTGAAATGACCGTCAGCGCCAGTTGCTTTGCCCAGCTCAAGCGGCATCGCATGGCGACGTTGATCGCTCAGGACTACGATCCGAGGCTCGGCGTGACGATTCCCGCTTCCGTGAGGGCTGTCGGTCGGCGAAGAGAGTTTTTACAGGTGATCGCTAAAACCAACGATCTCTATGCCAAAATCTACCGGAAGGATCCAGCCGCCGCCGCCTATGTGCTGACCAATGCGCACCGCCGGCGCGTTTTGATGAAACTCAACGCCAGGGAGATGTACCATGTGGCCCGCCTCCGCTCGGATACCCATGCTCAATGGGATATTCGCCGTCTTTCCGATGGCATGCTCAAAGAGGCCCGCCGGGCCATGCCGCTGACGATGATGATGGCCTGCGGCAAGGACAAATTTCCTTCTCTTTTCGAAAAGACGTTTCAGCGCCTTTCAAAATCCACCGACGTTTGACGAAAACCATGTTCGACCGCGCTTCCGCCCGTTTCATCTTTCTGGCCACGACCATCGCCTCTTTTCTAACGCCGTTTATGGGATCGTCGGTCAATGTGGCGCTGCCCGCGATCGGGAAAGAATACAACATGACGGCCATCTCTCTGGGATGGGTGGCAACGGCCTTCCTTTTGGCCTCCGCGATCACACTGGTCCCGCTTGGAAGGTTGGCCGATATCTACGGGCGGAAAAAAATGTTCACCAGTGGCGCCGTCATTTTGGGGCTCGCCTGCATGGCCAGCGTTTGGTCCCCCACCGAGGCCGTCTTCATCTTTTTTCGGTCCTTGCAGGGTGTCGGCGCCGCGATGATTTTCAGCACGGGAACCGCACTGCTCATTTCCGCCTATCCACCGGAAAACCGTGGGGAAATTTTGGGAATGAACGTCGCCTCGGTCTATGTCGGCTTGACCGTCGGGCCCTTCATCGGAGGGGTTCTGACCGAACACCTTGGCTGGAAAACGATTTTTATCTTTTCGGCTTTTCTGGCCGCCGGTGCCGCCGTTTGTAGCCTGAAGATCGCCGAAGAAGAGCCTCCCGAGGCGAGAAAAGAAACCTTTGACGGATGGGGCTGTCTGCTTTACGCCGCGGCCCTTTTTGCCTTGATGTATGGGTTTTCGAGGCTTCCGTCCAAAATAGGCGTTGTGCTTGTCATGGTCGGTTTGCTTTGCTTGGCTTTGTTTGCCCGGTCCCAATGGAAAAAAGACTTTCCTCTGCTGAACGTGCATTTATTTGCCGGCAACCGCACCTTTGCTTTTTCAAATCTCGCGGCGTTGATCAACTACTGTGCGACATTTGCCGTCACATTTCTATTGAGTCTCTATCTGCAGCATATTAAGATGATGACACCGTCCGAGACGGGCATGGTGCTTTTGGTGTCTCCTCTTTTGCAGGCGCTTTTCTCTCCGCTGGCCGGGCGCCTTTCTGACCGGTATGAACCACGTTATATTTCTTCCGTCGGGATGATGCTGACCGTCTTGGGGCTTTCGGGGATGATTTTCATTTCGGAAGAAACGCCTTTGTCTTTGATTGTCATCTGTCTGGTCGTGCTGGGGATCGGGTTCGCTCTGTTTTCCTCCCCCAATGTCAATGCCGTGATGAGCTCGGTGGAAAGCAGAGACTACGGTGTCGCATCCGCGACACTCGCGACCATGCGGATGGTGGGCCAGATGCTGAGCATGGGGATTGCGATGTTGTTTTTTGCGTTATTCATTGGCGATCAGAACTTGACGGGCG
Source organism: uncultured Smithella sp. (assembly GCA_964589235.1). Taxonomy (GTDB): domain Bacteria; phylum Desulfobacterota; class Syntrophia; order Syntrophales; family Smithellaceae; genus UBA8904. The sequence continues at coordinate 8,344 of CAZPTW010000025.1, forward strand.
AAAACGATGTGTCGCTGATCCAAAGCGCCCGTTGGATTTTCGTCGTTTTGACGGCCATTTGCGTCTTGGGTGTTTTTTCGTCGCTTGTCCGTGGGCGGGTGCACAAAAGGTGAGCGATTTTCTCATGAAACATTTTTGGATCAGTCTAGGCATCGGACTTGCCGCCGGAGGTTTCGGCGGTATGCTGGGAATCGGCGGCGGCCTCATCATGATTCCGCTGATGAGCGGTCTGTTGAAGCTCAGCCAGCATCAAGCCCACGGCACGTCACTTGTGGCGCTCGTTTTCACGGGGTTGAGTGGGGCATGCGCGTATGCGCAAGAGGGAAATATCGACTACTGGGCGGTGGCGGCGCTTGCCGCAACCGCAATGGCGACCTCCCGCGGCGGTGCTCATTTTGCAAATACTCTTCCGGGGTGGAAGCTCAGAAAATGGTTCGGCGCGTTTCTGCTCGTCGCCGCCGTCTCGCTGATGATCAAACCCTGGCTGCCGATGGCGGGAAGCCAAAGTTCGTTCCAGATCAAAATGCTGATTTTGCTGATCGCCGGTGCCGCAACCGGCTTTCTCTCCGGGATGCTGGGGGTCGGCGGCGGAATGATCATGATTCCGGCGATGGTTTTGTTTGTCGGGTTCGGTCAGCACGCCGCGCAGGGAACGTCGCTTCTGGTCATGGTTCCTGTGGGAGCCGCCGGCGCCTGGACGCATTACCGCCTGGGGAATGTCGCGGCAAAAACCCTTCCCGGATTGATTCCGGGAATCGGACTGGGGGCCTATTTGGGAAGTCACGCGGCCAACCGTATTCCAGATACGCCTCTGCGATTTGTTTTCATTGTGCTGATGATTTTTATGGGAATCCGGTATATTCTAGCCAAGACGCCGGTGGACGACGATTGAAAGGATGACGTCAACCTTCAAAGACCAGGATGCTGAAGGCATCGAGTGACGGGATCGACAGATGAAAAATACCCCGATAGGGATCCATCATGAAACCTGAAAATCAAATTCCCTACCTGGAAAACAGAATCAGCATGCTGGAAGCCGAAAACGAAAGGCTCAGAAACGAAAATCAGTTTTTGGTGGAAAGCCGGAGTATTCACGACATGATTTTGGAAAAATCGCTCGTCGGGTACTACATTGTTTCGAATGGAAAATTTCAAATCATCAATCCGGTCATCAGTGCCTACACCGGCTACTCTTCATCCGAAATCATTGGAAATCAAGCGGATTTCATGATTCACCCAGACGACAAAATCGCCGCGAAAAGAAATTCTCTGGCCATGCGCAAAGGCAAGTTGACAAGACCCTACGAGTTCAGAGTCGTAACCCGGCAACAAGAAATTCGGTGGGTTTTGGAAGTTGTCGCCGACATCACGTATGAGGGCAGGCCGGCGATTTTGGGCAGCGCCATGGATATCACCAACCAGAAAATGACTGAAAAAAAATTGATGGAGTCTGAAAATCTTTATCGCACGATTTTTGAAACGACCGGAACTGGCACGGTGATCATCGAAGATGACAAGACGCTGTCTTTGGTCAATTCGGAGTTTGAAAAAGTCACAGGGTACAAAAAAGAAGATTGGGAGGGCAAAAGGACGTGGGTCGACCTCATCGACGAGCGGGACCGTGCGCGCCTGGAGGAATACCATAGGCTTCGACGAATTGATCCGCAGCTTGCGCCCAGAACGTATGAATTCCGTCTGGTGGACAGCCGGGGCAACATCAAGAATATGCTGAGCACCAACTGTCTCATTCCCGGAACGAGAAAACACGTCTGTTCCGTCATCGACATTACCGAATTGGAAGAAAAAGGGAAGGAATTGCTCATTCAAACACGGAAATTGGAGGAACTCAACACAGCCCTGCGCGTGATGCTCAGACAAAGAGCCGAAGACCGCGAGGAGATGGAGCAATCTCTCCTTTCGAATCTTAAAGAACTGGTTCTCCCGAATTTGGAAAAACTCCGCAAAGCGAATTCTGACGAGAACCGGCAGATTTACTGTGATTTGATTACGTCCAACTTGGAAGAGATGTTTTCTCCCTTTTCACGAAAACTTTCCGCGAAATTTCGAAACCTCACCGCCACGGAAGTGCAAGTGGCACACTTGATTAAAGACGGCAAAAACAGTAAGGAAATCGCATCGATTTTAAGTGTTTCGAGCAGCGCCGTCGACGTCTACCGGTATCGAATCCGCCGCAAGCTCGGTCTCAACAATCAAAAAGTGAATCTCCGTTCCTACCTGTTGAGTCTGCCTTAATCTATACTAATTCTGTATGGAAATAGTTTTGATTATTTCATATTGACTCTCTTTGTTTGTTGTAATACAAGAACCCAAAATAGTTAGATAGGCACCGTAAGCGAAGCTGGACCAGATGTAATCAACCCTTCTATCCTGATTGAAGGAGTGTGTGATCTTATGGACATGAAGCGTGCGTATTACGAGGATATCGAGCTCTTTAAAAGTGGAACCATTCTTTTTTGGACCATCGTTTTGATGGTCGCCCTCTTCACCTTGCCTCTCATCTCGAGTAACTATTATTTATATCTGTTCAATTTGATCATGGTTCACGCTATCTTGGCTGTGGGGCTCAATATTTTGGTCGGTTCGACCGGCCAAATTTCGCTGGGGCATGCAGGTTTCTTCGCCATCGGCGCATACGCCACCGTGCTTTTAATGACGAAACTGGGGGTGCCTTTTTTCCCCGCCTTGATTATCGCGGCGTTTATTGCCGCCTTTTTCGGTTTTGTCTTGGGACTGCCCGCCCTCAGGCTCGAGGGACCTTATCTGACGATCGCCACACTCGCTTTCGGTTTGGCAATCATGCACATCATCGGCCACACTGAAGTGTTCGGCGGCCGATCGGGTCTTCGAGCGCCGGCCTTGAACATCGGGATTCCGCAGTGGGGTTTCAACCTGATTCTATCCTCGGATATCAGCAAGTA
>CAZPTW010000025.1:11382-14105 GCA_964589235.1 uncultured Smithella sp.
TCGGGATTCCGCAGTGGGGTTTCAACCTGATTCTATCCTCGGATATCAGCAAGTATTACCTGATCTTGATCGTCACCATTCTCATGGTTTTGGGGGCGATCAACATTCTCAAAACAAAGGTCGGTCGGGCCTTTGTCGCCATTCGTGACAGCGACATCGCCGCCGAAGTCATCGGGATCAACCTGACGATTTACAAAACGTTGTCATTTGCCGTGAGCGCTTTCTACGCCGGCATCGCCGGCGGTCTGTTCGCGTTCGTGCTGGGGTTTTTCGATCCAATCACCTTCAACTTGTTTTTGTCCATCTATTTTCTTGTCATGATCGTCGTGGGGGGGTTGGGGTCCATCATGGGGTCGATCGTGGGGGCGGCCTTCATTACCTATTTGATGTACGCTCTTTTCAAAAACATCAAGGATGTTCCGTATATCGGTGATTTTCTGGTGAATATTTCACAGAGATGGCTCTCGATCACGGGCATGGACAATTTAAGCGCCATCGCCTTGGGGCTCGTCATGATCGGCATTATGATCTTTGAACCGATGGGATTTTTCGGCGTCTGGATCCGTATAAAAAAATACTGGAAAACTTGGCCTTTTTAAAAATCAAGGGGGGGATATGCCTTTCGAACAGCTGTTGGTCGAAGGATTGGCAATGGGCGCCTGTTACGGCCTTTTCGGTTTGGCGGTCGTCATCATTTATAAAACGTCGGAGGTCATGAATTTTGCCGCAGGCGAAATGGCCATGTTTTCGACATTCATCGTGTTTCATCTGTTGACATTCTATCATACCCCTTTTTGGGTCGCCCTGTCCGCGGCGTTGGTGTTTGCCGCCGTTTTGGGCGTTTTGGTCCAGTACTTTTTTCTCCGACCCGCGAAAAATCCGACTTTACTGAGTTTGATCGTCATTACCTTGGGGGTGGAAATGCTGCTGATGGGCTTTGCCAGTTGGAAATGGGGGGCCGAACAGCAGGAATTTTCCCTTCCGATTTCCTACATGGTGACGTATGAACCCATCAAAGGCTTTGTCATCAGTCAGTGGGCGGTGGCCGTTTTCGCGATTTCCGCCATTATTATGGTTTTCCTTTACTTTTTCTTCAATCACACCAACTTGGGAACCGCCATGCGCGCCACCCAGCAAAACAAGCATGCCGCCAAAATCATGGGGATCAATACGGACCGAGTTTTTGCCTTTTCCTGGGCGTTTAGTTCAGTGATCGGATTGATCGCGGCGGTTCTGCTTACAGCCAAAACCATTTTGGATCCCCAGTTCATGATGGAGCCATTCTTGAAGGCTTTTGCCGCGGCTGTTTTGGGAGGGTTGATGAGCATTCCCGGGGTGCTCATCGGTGGTGCCATCATGGGGCTTTTGGAAAATTTCTTTGGATACGCTTGGCCGGTTTGGAAACCGATTACGGCCTTTGTCGTCATTGTGTTGATGCTTTGTATCCGTCCCAGCGGTTTGTTTGCCAAACACTGGGTCAAGAAAGTGTGACCGCCATGACCATGACGTCCTGCGGTAAACCCGCCATCTTCAAACGAGCGGCTTTGGGCCTCCTCTCGGGGCTGATCCTTGCGGCATGGATAGGAAGTTTTCCTCAAAACGCTTTTTCCGCGTCGAAGACAGACGCCGAAGAAAAAGCCCTGCTCAAGGCCGCGCGAGCGTTTCTCGATGCCGAAATACGCCGTGACTATCCGGCCGTTTACGCCTGCTTTGCTCCTTCTTCTCCCTACCTCCGGACTCATACCTATGAACAATACCTCGCCGAAGCCAAAGCCGCCCCCTATCACGTCGTCGCGTATCAAATCGTTCGCGTCAATTTCATTCAAGACAATCTGGAGGCCCGGAATTTAACGACCGCGGATAAAATCGCCCAGGTGGAAGTGGAGGTCACCTTTGCCTACGAAGGCAGCCATCGGCGCTCCGTGACGAACATCGGCTTCATTTTTTTAAAAGAAAAAGGGAAGTGGTACAAAAGCTAGACGCTTGATGAAAAGGGGGCTGGGGCCGTTTCACGCAAACCCCGCCGACGTTGGGTCCGCAAGTTCAAAGGGAGGTAAACGCTTTTTTTGTGTCACCAATAAAAAAGGAGGAGGGCTATGGATTTGAAAAAGATCATCGTGGGAATGCTGATTTGTCTTTGTACAGTCGGGCTGACGGCTTACTCCAGTCAGGCTGCGGAACGAGGCTTTGATGACAAGGAAATCCGCATCGCCGCTTGGGGACCTCAGACAGGTCCGGCGGCGCCGTGGGGCGCTGTGGCGCGGGGCAGCAAGCTTCTGTTTGACATCGTCAACGAGGAGGGCGGTATTCATGGTCGCAAGATTAAATTTTTTGTCCGCGACGATCAATACAATCCTTCTCAGACGGTCGCCGCCGTGAAAGAACTCATCGAACGATACGGCATCTTCGCATTTGTGGGCGGCGTGGGCACCGCCTGTTGTCAGTCCGTCTATAAGATTCTTTTGGATAACAAGATCATCTGGATTTCCCCCTGCTCCGGCGCGAGATCGTTTTGGGATCCTCACAACCCCTACTTGTGGAATATCTGGGCGACGTATGAAGATGACGCCAGCATCTTGGCGAAATTCGCCGTTGAGAAAAAGAAATTCAAAAAGATCGCGATGTTTTACCAAAATGACGATTACGGTCTCGACGCGCTGGACGCTGTCAAATACCGCTTAAGCAAGTACAAAATGGAGCTCGTCGCCGCGCTGGACAAGCTG
>CAZPTW010000026.1:0-13986 GCA_964589235.1 uncultured Smithella sp.
CCCCGATTCAGCGGTCTGGAGGCCATTGAACTCTTGAAGCAATCTCAAATCGATATTCCGATTTTGCTGGTGTCCGGGACGATCGGCGAGGAAATGGCCGTGGAGTGTATGCGCCGGGGCGCGCATGACTACATCCTCAAGGACAATCTCTCCAGACTTTGTCCGGCGATTGAAAGGGAACTTGCCGAGGCGCAATCGCGAGTCAAACGCCGTCAGGCGGAAAAGGCGCTGCGCGAAAATGAAAGCAGGCTCAGAGAAGCCCAGGAAATGGCGCGGCTGGGTTTCTGGAGCTGGGATGTGAGAACCGGTGAGGTGCGATGGTCCGACCAGGTCTACAAAATCTTTCAAGTGGATCCGAAAACCTTCAAACCGCAAATCGATGCCATCATGGCGTTATCCCCTTGGCCGGGGGATAGCCAGCGGGACGAGGACTTGATCCGGCACGCGGTGGAAACGCGTAAAAAAGGGTCCTACGAGCAGAGGTTTCTGCGCCCGGACGGAAGTGTCGGCTATTACTATTCGACGTTTTATGGCGAGTATGACGATCTTGGTCGCCTGATTTCGATTGTCGGAACGATTCAGGATATCACGGAGCGGAAAACGGCCGAGGAAGCCCTTCGTCAAAGTGAGGAAAAATTCAAGACCATCGCCAATTATACCGTCAATTGGGAATCGTGGTTCGCCCCGGATGGGAAATATCTCTGGGTGAACCCGGCCGTCGAGCGGATCACCGGCTATACGGCGGATGAAATTCTGGCCATGCCGGATTTCGTGTCGGTGCTGGTTGCAGCGGAGGATCAGGATTTATTCCGCAAGTATTTTCAAGCGGCCCTCGCCGGCACGCGCGGCGAAAATTACGAGTTTCGGTATCGACATAAAAACGGGGCGATTTTATGGCTTTCGGTGGCTTGGCAACCCGTTTATGACGCCCAGGGCACGTTTTTGGGCATTCGGACCAGCGGCCGCGACATTACGGCGTTGAAACAGGCGGAAGATGAGCGTCGTCAGTTGGAAAAGCAGCTCTTTCAGGCTCAAAAGATGGAAGCCATCGGGACTTTGGCAGGCGGCATCGCCCATGATTTCAACAATATCCTCAGTGGCATCATCGGCTACGCGGAGCTTCTGCAGATGCAGGCCGATGAATCCGCCCAACGGAATATCGCCCAGATTCTCCACGCGGCGGAACGGGCCCGTAACTTGATCAAACAGATTCTGGCCTTCAGCCGCAAAGGGGAGCAGGATAAAAAACCGATGGATTTCCGAAGCGTCATTCAAGAAGCTCTGAATCTTCTACGAGCGACGACCTCGGCGAAAATTGACATCGAGATCCATCTGCCCGGCGACCCCGTGGTGATTCACGCCGACTATACCCGGATGCACCAGATGATCATGAATATCGGCACCAATGCCGTGCATTCGATGGGGGAAAAAGGGGGGCTCCTGGAGATCCGGCTGGATTGTGTGGAACTGGCGCGGGGAGACCTTGCGGCGAAGTTGAATTTACCGGTCGGTTCCTATGCGAAATTGAGCCTTCGAGACACTGGATGCGGCATCGATCCCTCTCACATGAGTCGCCTGTTCGATCCCTTTTTCACCACCAAAAAGATCGGGGAAGGAACCGGCTTGGGGCTGGCGGTGGTCTACGGCATCGTTCAAGATCACGGCGGCGGCATCGAAGTCGAAAGTCGATTGGGGCAAGGGTCGACCTTTCATCTTTACCTGCCGTTGGTCCAGCCGGTACCCGTTGCGCATGTGGCCCAAGAGGCCAAAGACATCCCCTGTGGCCATGAACGCATCTTGTTTGTCGACGACGAACGGGATCTCGTCGAGGTGGGGGTTCAGCTCTTGAGGGGGTTGGGCTATGACGTCACCGGCTGTTTGGGAAGCATTCAGGCGCTTGAGGTCTTTAAAGAAAACGCAAACGCGTTCGATTTGGTCATCACGGATATGAATATGCCTTCCCTCTCCGGCGTCGAAGTGGCCTCCGCGATGTTGAAAGATCGGCCGGATTTGCCCATCATTCTCTGCACGGGATACAGTGATTACATCGATCGGGAAAAAGCGGTGCGACTGGGCATCAAGGAATTTCTGATGAAACCCGTCTCTAGGCGCGTGATGGCGCTGGCGGTTCGGAAGGTTCTGGCCAAAGCTTAAATCATTCTTGCCTTAACGGTCCGATTGTGGAATACTCGCCGCGCGTTTCGGCGTTGGCACGCCGGATTGGCATGCGTCGGAAACGTCACCCCGAAATCGGGGTCCGTTTCATACTTTAATATAAACTAAGGAGGAAAACATCATATGTCCAATGCAGTTATCGTCAGCGGCGCTCGAACCGCTGTGGGAGCTTTCGGCGGGTCACTCAAAGACATCCCGGCCAAGGATTTAGGAGCGATCGTCATTCGTGAAGCGTTGCTCAAAGCCGGCCTCAAACCGGCCTTGCCCGCCCATGCGAAGGAAGACGCACCGGATACGGCCAAAAACGAAGGGCTTTGCGCGGTCGAGCGGCAATACTATCAATGGGGTGATCATCTGCGGGATATCGCCGTCGATGAGGTGATCATCGGCAATGTCATCGGAGCGGGGCAAGGGCAAAACGTCGGACGTCAAGCCATGATCCGTGCGGGGCTTCCCAAGGAAACCACGGCGATCACCGTAAACAAAGTATGCGCCTCCGGCATGAAGGCCATTGCGCTGGCCGCCGCATCCATCAAAGCGGGCGATAATGACGTGGTCATCGCCGGCGGAATGGAAAACATGAGCGATGTTCCCATCGGTTTGCCCAAGGCGAGGTGGGGACACCGGATGGATATGCCGTTTGGGAAAACCGTCGATTTGATGGTTTTCGATGCGCTCTATGAGATATTCTACGGCTACCATATGGGCATCACGGCTGAAAATATCGCGGCGCGTTATGGCATTACCCGTGAAGAACAAGACAAACTCAGCCTCGAGAGCCACACCCGCGCGCTCAACGCCATCAAAAAAGGTTTGTTGAAAGATGAAATCGTCGGTGTGTCCATCCCGCAGAAAAAAGGGGATCCGAAAATCTTCGACACCGACGAACGCCCCATGGAAACGAGCATGGAAAAGCTCGCCAAACTGGGCACGGCGTTTAAAAAAGACGGCACCGTAACGGCGGGCAACGCCTCCGGCATCAACGATGCCGCGGCCGCGATGCTGATCATGAACGAAGACAAAGCCAAAGCCATGGGGTTGAAGCCTCTGGCGAGGATCAAGGGCTACGCCTCCGGGGGGGTGGATCCTGCTTTCATGGGCTTGGGGCCCGTCCCCGCGGTTCGAAAACTTCTGCGACTGACCAAAACGACGATCAAAGACTATGGGTTGTTCGAACTCAATGAGGCGTTCGCCGCTCAGGCCATCGCCTGCCTGCGGGAATTGAACATCCCATGGGAAATCACCAATGTGAACGGCTCGGCGATTTCCATCGGCCATCCGGTGGGGTGTTCGGGCGCGCGGATTGTTCTGGCGCTCGCCAACGAAATGAAACGGCGCAACGTCGCGTTGGGTTTGGCGTCTTTGTGCATCGGCGGCGGCATGGGCATGGCGTTGGCCATTGAAGCCGTTTGAAGCGTGGATGACGAAAGCGGTGAGAAAACGCGCTTGCGTGTCTCCAGTTGGAGTCGGTCTTCTTTATGCCACATTTGACTGTCAACGGCATTCAGATTTATTATGAAGAAGTGGGAAGCGGCGAGCCGTTGGTCTTGATCAACGGCTTGGCCTTTCCCCTGGATTTGTGGTTCGCGCAAATCGAAGAACTCTCCAGAGATTTTCGCGTGATCGCTCTGGACAATCGAGGCATCGGCCGAAGCGACAAACCCGATGAGGAATATTCCATTGCGCTCTTGGCGTCCGATACGGCGGGGCTCCTTCGATCCCTAGGAATTGAGAAAGCGCATATCGCGGGCCTTTCCATGGGCGGCTTCATCGCGCAGGAAATGGCGATCGCCTACCCGTCGTTGGTCCATCAATTGGTTTTGATCGCCACCGGATTGGGCGGAGCGGAGGCTTTGGCGTCGGCTAAGCCATTTTGGGATGCGGTGCAAACCGCGATCCGGGGCAAGTCGGCACAGGACATCTACCGGATCGACTTGACGCTAATGACCGCCCCGGACTTTCCCCGGAAACATCCCGAGATTTTCGAGCGGGCCGTGGCTCTGCGAATGAAAAACGTTCAACCGCTCTACGCGTTTTTGCGACAGCAGGCGGCCTGTCTGCGCTTTGACAACAACGCCCGAGCCCACAACATTTTTCAGCCGACCCTGATCGTTTTGGGGAAGGAAGATCCGCTTTTCCCCATCGCGTGGGCCGACTCTTTTCACGCCGCATTGCCCCATGCCAAAATGATCGTTTATGAAGACTGCGGACATGCCGTGCATCTGGAAAAACCCGGTCGGCTTTCCAAAGATATCCGGGAATTTTTGAAAACGGACCGGCAAACGATTTGAAACCGGGCTGTTGGGCCTCCGCTGGTCTTTCCGCACTTGATCATCGGGCGGATTTTTGTCATAGTCGGCCCAAAAAAGCAGTGGGATTTATGCGGCCAACATCCATTCATCCTGTGACGCCGGACGAGGCGGTTCGTGTCGTCAAATCCGGCGACCATATTCATTTCAGCTCCGTGGCGATGACACCCCTTTGTTTGGTCGAGGCGCTTTGCCGTCGCGGACGAACGGGCGAGCTTCAAGACGTGCATGTGCATCATCTGCACACGGAAGGCCCGGCGCCTTACGCCGACCGGGATTTTGAAGGTATCTTCCAACTGGAATCCTTTTTTGTCGGCGCCAACGTTCGCGCCCAGACCCAACAAGGCTATGCCGATTATATCCCTGTTTTCCTTGGCGAAACTCAGCGCCTCTACCGGGAAAAGTATCTTCCCTGCGACGTGGCCATGATCCAAGTGAGCCCACCTGACGATCGGGGATTTGTTTCTCTGGGGACGTCGGTGGATGCGACGCTCGCCGCCATTGAAACGGCGCATACCGTCATCGCCGTTCTCAACCCGCATGTTCCTTTCACCTATGGAGACGCCGTCATTTCATTGGATCGGATTGACATTTTCGTGGAGGACGATGCGCCGCTTCAGATCGGCCATTTCCCCGAACCCAACGCCACGGAAAAGGCCATCGGTCGGCGCTGCGCGGCGCTCATCGAAGACGGGGCGACGCTGCAAATGGGGATCGGCGCGATTCCCAATGCGGTTTTAGCGCAGTTGGAGAACCACCGAGACTTGGGGATTCACACGGAAATGTTCGCCGATGGGGTGATCCCCTTGGTGGAAAAGGGGGTCATCAACGGATCGCGAAAAGTCATTGATCAAGGGAAAATGGTGGCGACGTTTTTGCTGGGTTCGAAACGGCTATATGACTTTACTCACCGCAATGAGCAGGTGCGCATGATGGACGTGGGTTACACCAACGATCCTTTCCGTATCGCTTCCAATCCGAAAGTCACGGCCATCAATTCGGCGTTGCAGGTCGATCTGACCGGCCAGATCTGCGCTGATTCGCTCGGAACGAAATTTTATTCCGGCGTCGGCGGGCAAGTGGATTTCGTTTATGGGGCCTCCCGGTCGAAGGGGGGCAAGGCCATCATCGCGTTGCCGTCCGTGACGGAGAAAGGCGAAAGCAAGATTTCGCCGGTTTTGACGCCGGGCGCGGGCGTCGTCACCACCCGCGCTCACGCGCAATGGCTGGTGACGGAATACGGGGCGGTTAATCTCTATGGCCGCCCGCTCCAGGAACGCGCGCGCCTCATCATCAGCATCGCTCATCCCGAGCATCGGGAGGCGCTGGATCGCGCGGCGTTTGAGCGATTCGGTCCGCATTATCATTTCACGCGCGGGTGAACGGTCTATTTTTCGAGCGTCAATTTGAAGTCGCTTCGGTCGTCTTCCAGATCTTTGAAGAACTGGAGAATACGCTCAAAGTCTTTCTTCATGGCTTTTTGGGACGTCGAGGCGTGTTTCCAGACGATTTCAAAAGGCCCTTCGGTGTCCGTCGACAAAACATCCCAAAGCGCATCGAGATTGCGGCCGAAAAAATTGGGCACAGACAGGGCGGCCTGTATCTGATCGTAGAGATCGTCGACGGACCGGATCTTCCGTCCATCGAGCATGTATTTTTTTACCGGCATGCTGGAACCTCCGAAAAAGTCCGATAGTGGTCAACGGTGATATACCGTTTACCGTCCGCTGAAAAGATCAAGCGTTTGGCGTTACGCTTGCCGCCGCGGTAAGCCAAATCCGCCTCCCTCCAGGAATGGTTCTTAGGCAGGCGACCTTCGAGATTTCTGAATGGGTCGCCTCCGATGCTGGCGCCCCGCAACGCGGCAATCGACCATAAATCGCGACCCGGCTTCCATCCCTTGGCGCGGGCTTTTGCTTTGGTCACGAATTTTTCAGGAAGGTGGCTGTTTGAGCTTTGATTGAGATGTCGAAGAATCTCCACCAACTCGGACTCATCGATGGAATCCGGTAACGTCGCTTGGAGATCTTTGACGACTTTTTCACAAGCGTCGGTTGCCGCCTGGGCGGGCAGGCAGACGAACATCAAAAAGAAAAACGCAAAAAACGTCGCCCATCGTCTCACGGGATTTTTCTCCTTTTTTTTCAGGATGCATACCACTGGAACAAAAACAAATAAATAGCCATTTGAAAATGGAACCGGGCGAAAGCCACCCCATACCGGCAGGACCCCGGCAGTCGTGACGCCTCACCGCTTTGTAACATTTGCTCTTTAAAATCAACTATGATACACAGGAAAAAGAATGGGGGTCCGTCATCCCGAGAGAAGCGTCCATGTCACGTAAAGTAGGAATCGTTAAAGACCGTCGATATTTAAAGCATACTTCCGGTGCAGCCCATCCGGAGAGTCCCGAGCGGCTGGCTTCCCTGTATGAAATGCTGGATAACCCCGATACCTCGTGGAAGTACACTTTTATCGACGCGCGTTTGGCCGGCCATGACGAAATCGCTTATGTTCATACGCGGCGATACATTGATTTTGTCGCGTCGACGGCGGGAAAAGAATACGTGATTCTGGATCCGGATACGATCACCTACCCGGAAACGTACGAAATTGCGAGGCTTGCGGCAGGTGGGGCCCTGAATGCCGTCGATGCGGTCGTCCAAGGTCGTGTGGACAACGCCTTTGCGCTGATCCGTCCGCCCGGTCATCATGCGGGGGCCGGAAACTCGGCCGGCTTTTGTGTGTTCAATAATATTGCCATCGCCGCTTTCCATGCCCGGTATGTTCATCACCTCAAGAGAATTTTGATTGTGGATTGGGACTTACACCACGGCAACGGTACACAAAAAACGTTTTATACCGACCGGGACGTTCTTTTTTTTTCAACCCATCAATACCCCTATTACCCGGGAACCGGCGGAATGTTGGAAGTGGGAGAAGGTACTGGACTGGGGTACACGGTCAATGTGCCCTTAAATCGAGGCGGCGGAAATGGAACCTACGTCACGGCGCTGCGAAAAATATTATGCCCGATTGCGCAATTCTACCATCCCGAACTCATCTTGGTTTCGGCAGGCTTCGATATCCACCATAAGGATCCGCTCGGGGGGATGCGGGTTACACCCGAGGGATTTGCGGCGATGGCGCGTATTTTGCTTGATCTTGCCGATGAATGTTGTGGGGGGAAGGTTGTGGCCATCCTGGAAGGCGGTTATCATGTCGGCGGGTTGACGGCTTCGGTCCGGGCCATGTTGAACGAGATGTCGGATGAAACCCATTTCCGGGAAGAGAGGCTCTCTGAATTGGAAGAGGAGGTCGATGAATACAATGCCTTGTTGTTTAAAAAAGTGATCACGCTTCAGGACCAATATTGGCATGTTTTTTAAAGGGAGGACGTTTTGAAGTTAAGCATATCGGATGTTGAATATGTCGCCAAACTGGCGCGTCTGGAATTCACGCATGAGGAAAAAAACAAGCTGACCGCTGAGCTCAACGACATATTGCTGTATATCGACAAGCTCAATGAACTCGACACAAAAGGCGTGGCACCCATGACGCACGCCATCGCTGTCACCAACGCTTTCCGCGAAGATGTGATCCATCCATCACTCGGGACCGAGATCGCCATCGCCAATGCGCCGGACGCGCGCGGGGAATTCTTCCGGGTGCCGAAGGTCATTGACTGATGAGGTACGCGAAAGGTTGACAACTGTTTTCGTCGCCCGTTTGATTTCGGTCCCTCAGACAAAAGCGTTCCAATGAATTGAAAAAAATACCAATTTGTATCAGGACAAAACAGAGGAGGCTATGGAGTTCTATCAATTGACTATTCACGAATTGCAGGAAAAGATCCGCCAAGGAGAGGTATCGGCTCTTTCGCTCGTCGAATCGGTCTTTTCCCGCATCGACGCCGTGGAAGACAAGGTGCATTCCTTTATCCGCTTAATGAAAGAGGAGGCAAAAAATCAGGCGGTTCGGGCCGACGAGGACATCAAAAAAGGATCCATCAAGGCCTTGACGGGGATCCCGATTGCCCTCAAAGATATTGTCTGCACAAAAGACGTTCCAACGACGTGCGGGTCTCGCATTTTGCAGCGTTTTGTCCCGCCTTACAACGCGACCGTGGTGGAGAAATTGGCCGCGGCCGGGGCCGTTTTTGTGGGTAAGACCAACATGGACGAATTCGCCATGGGATCCTCGACGGAGACTTCTTGGTTTGGCCCCACGCGCAATCCATGGGATTTAAGCCGAATTCCCGGTGGTTCAAGCGGCGGCTCGGCCACCGCCGTGGCGGCGGATGAGTGCATTGCCTCCATCGGATCGGACACGGGTGGATCGATCCGGCAACCCGCGGCGCTCTGCGGCGTCGTGGGGCTGAAACCCACGTACGGCCGTGTGTCGCGCTTTGGACTGATCGCGTTTGCGTCGTCGCTCGATCAGATCGGCCCCTTCACCAAGGATGTGGAAGACTGCGCCATCATGATGAACGTGATTGCAGGTTATGACCCCAAAGAATCCACGTCGGTTCAGGTGGACGTTCCCGACTACCGCGCCTTTTTGAACCGAGATATTTCAGGCTGGACCATCGGCATTCCCAAAGAATATTTTATTGAAGGTATTGATCCGGAGGTCATGGCCGCCGTGTCGAGGGCCATTGAAACCGTGGAAAAATGCGGTGGAAAAACGGTGGAGATATCGCTGCCGCATACGCAGTACTGTGTGGCGGTCTACTACATTATCGCCCCGGCCGAAGCGTCATCGAATCTGGCGCGTTACGACGGCGTGAAATACGGATTCCGCGCGGCGGACGCGCGCGATTTGTCCCAGATGTACACAAAAACCCGACATGACGGTTTCGGCGCCGAGGTGAAACGCCGCATCATGATCGGAACCTATTCGCTGTCCGCCGGATATTATGACGCCTATTACGGCAAAGCCTCACAGGTGCGGGCGCTCATCCGTCATGATTTCGATGAGGCGTTTCGGATATGCGATGTCATTCTCACGCCGACCACCCCGACGCCCGCCTTTCGGCTCGGCGAGAAGACAGATGACCCGCTGCAGATGTATCTGTCCGACATTTTCACCATTTCCGCAAATTTGGCCGGCATTCCAGGAATGTCGGTGCCGTGTGGATTTACGAGCACCGGCCTGCCGATCGGGGTTCAGTTTTTGGCCGGCCATTTTGAAGAAGGAAAACTGCTGCAATTTGCCTCGGCGTTTGAAAAGAGCGCCGCTTTTGAGAAAAGGAGGCCTGCGCTATAATGGATTTTGAAACTGTCATCGGGCTTGAGGTTCATGCCCAGTTGTTGACCGACACGAAAATTTTTTGCCATTGTTCGACCCAGTTCGGCGGGGCGCCCAACAGCCACACCTGCCCTGTTTGTTTGGGCATGCCCGGCGTGCTGCCGGTGCTCAACAAGAAAGTCGTCGAATTCGCCATGAAAATGGCGCTTGCGACCCACTGCACGATCAATCCGCAAAATGTGTTCGCTCGGAAAAACTATTTTTATCCAGATTTGCCGAAAGGGTATCAAATTTCCCAGTACGCCTATCCGATTGCTGAACACGGTTACATTTGGATTGAAGCCGGGGGCGAAAAAAAGAAAATCGGGATTACCCGGATTCACATGGAGGAGGACGCAGGCAAACTGATTCATGACGACGTCAATCCGGTAAGCTATGTCGATTTGAACCGCACCGGCGTGCCGCTCATTGAAATCGTCAGTGAACCGGACATTCGCTCGCCGGAGGAAGCGGCGGACTACTTGAGAAAGCTCCATGAGATTTTGGTTTATTTGGAAATCTGCGACGGAAACATGGAAGAAGGATCGTTCCGTTGCGACGCCAACGTGTCGATTCGTCCCCGCGGCCGGAAGGAATTCGGCACGCGCACGGAACTCAAGAACATGAATTCCTTTCGCAACGTTCAGCGCGCGCTCGAGTATGAAGTCAAACGTCAACAATATCTGGTGGAAAACGGCCAGGCGATCATTCAAGAAACCCGTCTATGGGATGATGCGCAAGGGGTGACCAATCCCATGCGCAGCAAAGAAGAGGCGCACGACTACCGGTATTTCCCCGATCCGGATTTGGTGCCCGTGGTGATTAAAGAAGACTGGGTGGCGAAGGTCCGCGCAGAGCTTCCGGAACTGCCTCAGGCCAAGCGCGAACGCTTTGTGAATGAATACCAGATTCCCGCCTACGACGCGGGCGTGCTTACCGCCGACAAGGCGTTGGCCCATTATTATGAGGATGTCGTGAAACGTTGCGGCAAGCCCAAAATCGCCAGCAACTGGTTGATGGGGGATGTCATGAAGTTTTTGAATGAAGACAAGCGGAGTATCCGTGACTGCCCCATAACGCCGCAGTCCCTGGCCGACATGATCCTGCTCATTGAAGAGGGTGCCATCAGCGGCAAAATGGCCAAAGAAGTGATTCATGATATGTACAAAACGGGCAAGACGCCCAAGACAATCATCGATGAAAAAGGGATGGTCCAGATCACGGATGAAGGAGAACTCGGCCGAACCATCGCCGCGATTATCGAGGCCAATCCCAAACAACTGGCCGATTACCGGAGTGGCAAAGAAAAACTCTTCGGTTTCTTTGTCGGGCAGGTGATGAAGGCGACCCAAGGCAAGGCCAATCCTCAATTGGTGAACGATCTGCTCAAGAGGATGCTGACCGGATGATGATTCGACCAGTTTTCTGGAAAAACAATTCGGTTGTGCTGATCGATCAAAACGCCCTGCCGCTTGTGGGGAGGCATGTGGTTTGCTCGAATTACCGCGAAGTAATCGCCGCCATCAAAAACCTGACGGTGCGCGGGGCGCCGGCCATCGGTGTCGCGGCGGCATTCGGCGCGGCCTTAGGAGCGCAGGCGCTTTCCAGGATGTCGCCCGAGACATTCCAAAAAAAATTCAACGCCCTTTGTGAGGAAATCGCTTCGGCACGGCCCACGGCGCGCAATCTCTTCTGGGCGTTGGAGCGCATGAAAGACTGTCTGGCGGCGGCGTGGGCCGCAAACGTCAAAAATCCGGCAGCCGCCTTACTGGCCGAGGCCAAAAGGATTTGCGCCGAAGATATTCGAATCAATAAAAAAATGGGGCAAAACGGCAGCGCTCTGATTGCCGACGGCGACCGGATTCTGACGCATTGCAACGCGGGCGCGCTGGCGACCGCCGGTTATGGAACGGCGTTGGGAGTTTTACGCGCCGCCAGGGACGAGGGAAAAAGGATATCGGTTTATGTGGACGAGACCCGTCCGGTTTTACAGGGCGCGAGGCTTACGGCTTGGGAGTTGAAAAAAGAAAAGATACCCGCCACGCTGATTGCGGATAATATGGCGGGCTTCCTCATGCAGCAGGGAAAAATCGACAAGATCATCGTTGGCGCCGATCGCATCGCGTTGAACGGCGATACCGCGAATAAGATCGGCACATATTCGATTGCCGTTCTCGCGGCGGCGCATGGCATTCCATTTTATGTCGCCGCGCCGCTGTCGACGTTTGATTTTAACATAAAAAAGGGCGTCGACATTCCCATTGAAGAGCGACCGGCGGATGAAATGACAACCTTTCGCGGTGTGACAGTCGCGCCGAAAGGCCTGACAGTCTATAATCCCGCGTTTGATGTGACCCCCGCCTCGCTCATCAGCGCGATCATCACTGAAAAAGGGGTGATTCGAAAACCCGATGCCGGAAAAATTAACCGGTTGGCAAAATTTGTCCAGGAAAGGGACCGAGATGACATCCGTCAAAAGACTTAAAATTTGTGAATCAAGAATGCGTGTCTCCCTCTTTGACGCGAATACCGGCGATACCGTCGCCCTCATCAGGAAGTCGTGAATAAGATGAAATTGCTGCTTTTTGATTTTGACGGCGTGCTTGTGGATTCGATCGACGTCTATGAGAAAACGGTTACTGATTGTTTAAACGTCATCGGTCGGCCGCTATCGAGGGGCCGCGAGGAATTTCTCGAACTTTTTGATGGGAATTTTTATGAATCCCTTGTGGAAAAAGGGATCGATTTGGATCAATTCATGACGGCCTCTGTCGGCATTTTGGCAAAAGTTAACTATGCGGATATGAAACCTTTTGACGACATGAAGCCGATCTTGATGGAATTGAAAAAAAAACACCCCATGGTGGTCATCTCCTCCAACGATACGCCCACGATCAACGAAGCTCTAAAGCTTTACAGTTTGGAGGGACTATTTGACGACGTTTTGGGGTCTGATTTCATGCTCAGCAAAAAGGATAAAATTCTACATATCTTAGAGAAATACCATGTGGCGCGTTCGGAGATTTATTACATCGGCGATACCACGGGAGATATCAAAGAAGGGAAACAAGCCGGTGTCAAAACGGTCGGTGTCGCCTGGGGGTGGCACAGCAAAGAACGCCTGGCCTCTGCAAGGCCGGACTATCTCTTCGAAAAACCACAAGAGTTGTTGAAACTCGCTTGATGATGAATCTTTCATTAGACGAAGATCAGATGACGAATTCAGGGCAAGGCCATGTCAAGCGCCGATGAAATGCGCCGGCGTTTTATTTCAATCTCACGTTATAAATCCGAGAGATTTCCAGGTTGACAGGTTGCCTATTTTAAAGATAGACGTATTGTACGTAATTTGGATGGAAGTGCCAAGGTCACTGGTGGGCCTCCCGGACTTCAAATCCGGTGTGGGGCGCTAGAACCGTCCCAGGTGGGTTCGATTCCCATGCACTTCCGCCATTTTGTTCACAAATTCCAATTTTTAGCGAATATGTTTCTTTAACCTGGCTTTAACTTTCTTTGATCTGAGGACATTGCGCCTCACCTCGGATTTGAAGTTTATAATGCAAAAAAAAAGCAAAGTTGATTGACTCCGCCTTTTTTCGCATCAATTTAAAAATATTTGTGTCTCGTTGTCCCTGAAAAAGTCACTTGTTTCTAAAAAAAGAGCTGGGATCATTCCAAAATGATCTTCACTTATAATCTGATCTATAAATCCGACATCTCGGCCAAGATTTCCATGGAAGAAACATTGGGAAAATGACAAAAAGAAAGCTCGCATGAGCTTCCCCGTCGCTTTTAGCCAACGAGCCCCAATGGTCCGCTCCCGGTCAAGCCCGCATGCGCCCTTCAGGGCATCAAGGGTTGGGGACAACCACTTCTCTATTCACCATGCGCCATGAACGGCTTTCCCCGAGAGTAAAGAGCCATAAGCCAGGAAGGCAGCAGCCGCTTTGATTATCCCCGCTGGATGACGGGGCTTTGCGTGAGCATGACCCGTTGCTGCGTGGTTACTTCCCCAAGCCCTGTTTCTTTTCCCTGGTGAGTTTCTCCAAATCCTTCGCGACGACCCAGTCGTGGAAGGTGGGGTATTTATCGAAGTCGTCGCCCATCATTGACTTTTGGGCTTCCTTCGTGAGTTCCCAGCGGTAGAGACCTTTTCTTCCATCGGCCACAAAGCTGGTGGGGTTATTGGCCCAGGTGCAACCTTTGGGATTGA
>CAZPTW010000027.1:0-13704 GCA_964589235.1 uncultured Smithella sp.
TGAGGATGTTTTTTTTTCACTACACGTAGAAACGGCCGGATTCGATGATCGGTGGATCTTCATGCTCCAAGGCATAAACAATATCCTTGTTCAAATCCAGCTTCATCGCGGCGACTGTGGAACGTTTTTTATTCAAGGTCTTTGCAAACGCGACCGCGTCGCCGAGCAGACTCTCAATGGGGCAGGCCTTGGTGATGATCCGGTATTGTTCACATTCTTTGGCGGTCATTCGCTTGCCCGTGATGACCATTTCATCAAGCACGTCCCGCGGGACGGCCCTTTTCATGGCGGCGAGCATCCCCGGCAGAAACGGAATCCCCAAATCCACTTCCGGAAAACACAAAAATCCACGGTCCGACCGCATGAAGCGGAAATCGAAGTAGCAAGACAAGATGGCGCCGCCGGCAAAAGCGTGTCCTGAAATCGCCGCGATGGTGGGAATCGGGAAAAGAAGCACCCGCTTGAACAAGGTCATCATCGTTTCGATGAATTTTTTCGATGTGGGGAAATCGTTTTTCTGCATCACGGGCAGAAGCCACTCCAGATCGATACCGTTGCTGAAAATCTTTTCGTGGCCGCTCGTGACGACCAGCGCGCCGGCCTTGGTTTCATGCTCCACGTCATCGAGCGCCTTGAGGAACTTTGTCAGAAAATCCGGATTAAAACGGTTTTCCCCCTCGTTGAGCGTCAGGACCGCGACATGATCCTCCATTTTGACATCAATCGGCATTTTGCTTTCTCACTTTCTTGGGGAAGGGGCCCCAGATGGATTTGGAATCTCTCGTTTGTTGACCAATGACCGGTATTTTTTATCCCGTTGACGACATTTTTTCAATCACTATTTCATCGGGATTCGTCGGTCGAGGGGGAAGGAAAACATCAAGCGGGCATGTGGGCATGGACTTTGCCATCAACCGTCCGGCAAAACACTCAATCACAAGAGGCCCAAAAAAGCTGAAAATCGTCGGATCGCGCGTGAACCGGCGTCTGTTTCCGTCATCGTTTTTAAGGCGTCTTTCATCAGGCGTGCAGCTGCATGAAACCTTTTTGGCCTTCCTGATTGTAAATGCAAAGACAAGCGTCGACGACATCCGGATCGTAGAGAATATCCCGGTTGCGAATGATTTCTTCAATGGCGGTCTCGATACCCAAGGCGGGCCGGTAGGGACGGTGCGAAGACATGGCCTCCAAGACATCGGCCACACCGATGATGCGCGCCTCGAGCAGGATATCCTCGCCTTTGAGTCCCTGCGGATATCCCGATCCATCGATCCGTTCATGATGCTGCAAAATGATCTGGGCGATCGGATAAGGAAATTCGATCGTCTTGAGAATGTCGTAGGCGTTTTGGCAGTGGGGTTTGACCATCTCCATTTCCAGGCGGCTCAACCGGCCGGGTTTGGTCAGGATTTCGGAGGGCACCGCGATTTTTCCGATGTCGTGCAGCGAGCCGGCGACCCGAATGGCCTCGATCTGCTCGTCTGGGAGCTGCATTTTAACGGCGATGAGGGTGGCGATTCTGGCGACTTGCTGTTCATGACCCGCCGTGTAAGGATCACGACTTTCCACAATCTTGGACATGGCCAAAACCGTGCCTTCGAGAATAATCCGGATTCTTTCATAGCTCGCTTTGAGTTCTTCCGCGCGCTGATCCAAATGCAGGGTTTTGAGGCGGACTTTTTCTTCCAAATGTTTATTCAATTCGATCAGTTCGGCGTTTTGCTTCTTGACCAGTTCGTCCAGCCGCCGGTTTTCGATGATCAGTTCGGCTTTTGAAAGGAGTTGGTTGATCGAATAGAGGAGATCGTCTTTGCGCCAGGGCTTGGTGAGATACAGATGAATTCCGCCTGAGTTGATGGCGTCGATGATCGCCTCGGTGTCCGTGTAACCGGTGAGAAGCACGCGCAAGGCGTTGGGACAGATCACCCGGGCTTTGGTGAAAAACTGCACGCCCGTCATGCCTGGCATGAGCTGATTGGAAATGATCAATGAAAAATTCGGATTTTCTTGAAGAATTTTCAGCCCCTCTTCCGCGGAGGCGGCCGTGTGCAAATCGTAGCCCTCGTCCGCCAGCATCATGGTCATGATGTCGAGAATCGCTTCCTCGTCGTCGATCAGGAGGATGGAATGCTGATATTTTAATGGAGATAAAGGCAATGAATTCATCAGGTTATACCTATCGTTTGGTTTGTTAGGCGTCGACCTTTATGGTGTATATCGGCGTTTCTCAGCCGGGACTAAAGGGCAAATGCTGCAGGGTGGGCCTGTTTTTTTTTGCGTGTGGGGGTCGTTTAACGGCTAAGGAGTTCCCAAGACATGGAATTTCAACCTTCTCGGGTCGAAAAAAAGAGATCAACGTCCCGGTCAATGAGGATGGGATTGTTTTTCCAATATTTTTTTCAGAAAGTGTCCGGTGAAGGAATTTTCATTCCGGGCGACCTCTTCCACCGTTCCGCAAGCGACGATGGACCCACCGCCTGGGCCGCCTTCCGGACCCAAATCGATGATGTAGTCCGCGGACTTGATGATGTCCAAGTTGTGTTCGATGATCACCATGGTGTTGCCCATGTCCACCAGGCGCATCAGAACATCGAGCAGCCTTTGGATGTCGGCGAAGTGCAATCCGATGGTAGGCTCGTCGAGGATGTAGAGCGTGTTCGAGTTGACGCGTTTGCCCAGCTCACGGGCCAATTTGATGCGCTGCGCTTCGCCGCCCGAGAGGGTCGTGGCCGACTGTCCCAGACGGATATACCCCAATCCCACATCGAAAAGCAGCTGGAGGTGCGCTTGGATGGATGGAATGTTGGCGAAAAAGGCCAGCGCTTCGTTGACGGTCAGGTCCAGAACGTCGGCGATGCTTTTGTCCTTATATTTGATGTCGAGCGTATCGGCGTTGAAACGCTTGCCCCGGCAGGTGTCGCAGGTGACATAAACATCCGGTAGAAAATGCATTTCAATTTTGATGAGCCCGTTGCCCTCGCAGGCTTCACAGCGGCCGCCTTTCACGTTGAAGCTGAATCGTCCCGGTTTATAGCCGCGCAGACGAGATTCCGGAAGCTGGGCGAAGAGATCACGGATCGACGAAAAGATGCCCGTGTACGTGACGGGGTTGGAGCGGGGCGTTCGACCGATGGGCTGCTGGTTGATCATGATGACGCGTTCGATTCCGCCCAAATCGCGGACGTGCCGGATTTTTCCCATGCTTCCCGATTGTTGGTTGAGGCGTCGCGCCACGACTTTGTAGAGGGTTTCGATGACCATGGTGCTTTTACCGGACCCGGAAACACCGGTGACGGCCGTCAAAACGCCCACGGGGATTTTGATGTCGATGTTCTTGAGGTTGTTTTGCGTGGCGCCTTCCAGGACAATGAAGCGCCCTTTGACGGCACGACGTGCGGTGGGCAGCGCGATGGCTTCCCGTCCCGAAAGATATTTTCCGGTGAGCGACGCTTCGCTTTGCATCACGTCTTGCGGGGGACCCTGGGCAACGACTTCGCCGCCGCAAACCCCCGCGCCGGGTCCCATGTCGACGATGTGATCACAAGCCAGCATCATATCCGCGTCATGTTCCACCACCAAGACGGTATTGCCCAGATCACGCAGTTGTTTTAGCGTATCGATGAGGCGCAGATTGTCTCGTTGATGCAGGCCGACGGTCGGTTCGTCGAGCACGTACAAGACGCCCATCAGGCCGGAGCCGATTTGAGTGGCCAGACGGATGCGCTGGGACTCTCCACCGGAGAGTGTCGAGGTCGCGCGGGCCAAATTGAGATAATCCATGCCGACATTGAGCAGAAACGAAAGGCGGTTTTTGATTTCCTTGAGGATGCGCTCGGAGATTTTCGCCTCTTGCGGGGTGAGGTTCAGATGTCGGAAGAATTCGAAACACTCACGAATCGAGATGAGGCAAAGCTCGTAAATGTTTTTCCCTCCGACCCGGACGGAGAGGCTTTCTTTTTTGAGCCTCGCTCCGCCGCAGACCTGGCAAGGGCTCAGATCGATGAAGCGCGCCAGATCGTTTCGAATCGCCTGCGATGTCGTTTCCTTCCAACGGCGTTCCAGCTGCGGGATGACGCCTTCGAAGGGACGTTCGGCGAAATAGCGCATATTGTCGCGGTCGTGGTGGAACCGAATGGCTTCGCGCCCGGATCCGAAAAGCAGCGCATGACGGACTTTTTCCGGCAGTTTGTTAAAAGGCGTGTTGAGATCGAAAACGTAATGCCGGGCCAGCGCCTCCAATAAGTTGTGGTAGTAAAGGGAACTGCGGTTGGCCCAAGGCGCGATCGCGCCTTCGCGAAGCGAAAGCCCGGCGTCCGGGACCACCAGATCCTCGGCGAAACGCATGCGGGTGCCCAGACCGTTGCATTCCGGACAGGCCCCGTAGGGGCTGTTGAAGGAGAAAACCCTCGGGGCTAGCGTGGGCATGCTGACGCCGCAGTCGGGGCAGGCGTATTTTTCTGAATAAAGCGTCTCCGCGCCGTCGGCGGTCGATATCGCGACAAGTCCCTCGCTTTTGGCGGCGGCGATTTCCAGGGAGTCGCGCAAGCGTTTGCGGATGCCGTCCTTCATGACCAGGCGGTCGACGATCAAATCGATGTGGTGCCGCTTGGTTTTGGATAAGACGATCTCTTCGGACAGATCCCGGATGTCGCCGTCGATGCGGACACGCGCGAAACCCTCCTTTTGAAGCTTTTTGAGCTCTTTTTGGAATTCTCCTTTCTTGCCGCGCACAAGCGGCGCCAAAACGCTAAACCGGGTTCCCGGCGCGAGGGCCAGCACGCTCTCCAGAATGCTGTCGATGGATTGAGGTTGGATTTCCCGACCGCACAGGTGACAATGACACCGGCCGATACCGGCGAAAAGCAAGCGGAGGTAATCGTAAATTTCAGTGACCGTCCCGACGGTGGATCGGGGATTATGGCTGGCCGCCCGCTGTTCGATGGCGATGGCCGGCGACAGCCCCTCGATGGATTCCACATCCGGTTTGTCCATCTGGCCGATAAATTGGCGGGCGTAAGTCGACAGCGATTCGGCGTAACGCCTTTGCCCTTCGGCGTAGATGGTATCAAACGCGAGAGAGGATTTGCCCGATCCCGAAACGCCGGTGATCACCACCAGTTTATCACGCGGGATATCCAACGAGATCCGCTTGAGATTGTGCTGGGACGCGCCCTTGATTCTTATGGCGTTCATCGATTCAGACCCTTGGGGTTAAAGGCGGACGTCGATGAAGGCCTTTTTTCGCAAATCCGTGATCCATTCTTCGTATTTCTTGGAAATTTTTTCATCTTCGATTTTTGCCTTGATTTCATCGCGGACGGCGGCGATCGGTTTGAGCCCTGCGCCGCGCTTGTCCGTCACCAAAATGATGTGATAACCGGCCTCCGTTTCAATGACGTCACTTAACTGCCCGATGTTCAGACTGAAGGCCTCTTTCTCCACCGCCGGCAGAATCACGCCTTTTTCCACGAAGCCGATGTCGCCGCCCTGTGACGCGGCCGGTCCTTTGGAATATTTCGCCGCAATGGCGTCAAACGGTTCGCCTTGGACGAGACGATCGCGCAGTTGCTTTGCCAGCGACCTGGCTTTTTCCCTTTCAGCGGCGGGCCCGTCGGCGGGGGCGGGCAGAAAAATCTGTTTGAGACGCGCCGCTTCCTTGCCTTCATAATCCTGACGATGCTTATCGTAATAGTCGCCGATTTCCTCATTGGTGACAATGATCTTGGATTGAACTTCCCGCCGCAAAAGCCTCATGCGCAGCATTTGTGTCTTGATTTCCTTTTTGGCGGAGTCGAGCGAATGCCCCTCGGCGGCCAGTTTCCGTGTATAGTCCTCGAGGGTCATCTTGTTCTTTGCGAGCATCTCCCGAATGACCTCCATCACTTCATCATCTTTGATGGCGGCCATCCCCGTGCCGGCCTTTTTCGCTTCTTGCTCGATGAGCATTTGGTTGATCATTTGCTGAAGAAAAGCTTCTCTAGCTTGCCGCAGATAAGCCTCGCGATCGGCGCCCTGGTATCCGCTGTCGACCGTCCGGATATACCCGGAAAAGGCATTGTTGAGTTCCGATAGAGTGATGATGTCGTCATTGACCACAGCCACAATGCGGTCTATGACTTCCGCTTCGGCGGCGCCGCAGACAAGCATGGCCATCAAAACCGGTGCAATCCATTTCCTGATCATTTTCACGTAGCTCCTCCCCATTGGCATTTACTTCGTTGTTTTTTGTCTTTGGTTTCTCGCTTCTTTCTTGACCACGGCGCGGGCTTTCAGAGCGTCGAGCCAGGAGGCGAAAGCCGCCTCTTCTTTTCGTGCGCGCAGCATCGCTGAAATGTCCCGGCGGCAGGACGGAAAATCTCGCACGCGGGCCCGGTACGTTTCCACGACTTTGAAAATGTGATACCCGTAAGCGCTTTTCACAACGGGACTGATCTTGCCTGCCTGAAGGCTAAACAGGGTATGATCCAAAGGCTCGGGCATGGTCTGGCGGGTGATCCATCCCAGATCCCCGCCGCGAGCCGCTTCCGGCCCAATGGACGCCTCTTTGGCCCATTTCGCGAAATCCTCACCGGCATCCAGGCGTTTTTTGATGTCGTCGGCTTTGTCCTTGTCGCGCACAATGATCTGCCAGGCGCGCACCCGGGCTTCTTCTTTGCAGAAGTCCGGGTGATCATCGTAGAAATCTTTTGCTTCCTCTTCCGAAACGAGGATGCGGTTGTTGACGTCGGCTTCCACCAGCTTGACAAGCAGCAGGTCCTTTTTGATCTGTTCGCGCCAGTCTTCATAGCGCACATTCGAGGCGGCAAGGAAATGGAAAAAGTTTTGACCGTAATCTTTCCGGATTTCCTTGATCTTTTCCTCGAGCTCTTCGGGTTGGACGGATAGGTTCATTTCGCGGGCGCGTTGGAGCATGATTTTTTCCGTGATCAGCGAGTCGAGAATTTCTTCCTCCAGCGCGTCTTTTTTGTTGAGTGACGAAGAAAAGGCTTTGGGGGAAAGAATGCCCCTCTGCAAGCTCAAGCGAAGTTCGAGCTCGTCGGCATAGACTTTTTCGCCGTTGACCCAGGCGATGGTTTTACGCTCGTGAACCTCTCCGCCGCCGCATGCGCCGATGAGGCATAAGACAGCCAAGAATATCGGTGAATAAAACGACCAAACCGCAGTCGGCTTCGGTCGAGGAATGTGTACGCGGATCATAGCCATGGCACCCTATAGCCTGATATTGATTATTGGGCAAGCATCTTTAAAAGATTGTCGGCCGCCTCGAGGATGTCCTCCGGCGTGTCGGGGCCGATCGGCAAAAACAATTTGAAATCGGGTGTGAACCGCAGATCTTTGATCTTTTTTCGAGACAGGGCGATGATGGAAGACGGATCGACCGGCGAACTTTCCCGGAAATGGATGTATAAAAACTTGCCGTCGCATCCCATTTTCTTGGCTTTGAGGGGCTTGAGACGATTACGAAGCGAGATGACGCGCAGCAGATGAAGCGCACTTTGCGGCGGACGACCGTAGCAGTCCGACAGTTCATTCTCGAGATCGACCAATTCCTCATCGGTTGAGGCCAGTGAGATCCTTTTATATAAAATGAGGCGCTGCTGAATGTCTTCGACGTAGTTTTCGGGGAGAAAGGCTGAGATCCCCAGAGAGATTTCCGGCATCGGTTCGTCTTCCGGCAAAGCCTCGCCTTTGATTTCCTGAATCGTTTTTTCCATCAGTTCCGTATAGAGCTCGTAACCCACCGCGCTGATATGGCCCGCCTGTGAAAGGCCCAAAAGGTTTCCTCCACCGCGGATTTCCAGATCGTTGTGGGCGATGCGGAAACCCGATCCCGGCTCCGAAAATTCTTTGATGGCCTCAAGACGTTTCATGGCGTCTCGCGACAAGAGCGCGCCTTGGGGCAAAAGCAGATAGGCCGACGCCTCGATGCCGCCGCGGCCGACACGTCCGCGGATTTGATAGAGTTGAGCCAGACCGAACCGGTCGGCGCGGTTGATGATCATGGTATTGGCGGACGGAATGTCAAGTCCGGAACCGATGATGGTGGTGCACACCAGCACGTCGAACTCGCGGCGGATGAATTGCGACATGGTCTTTTCGATATCGGCGGGTTTCATCTGGCCGTGGACGACCGCCACGCGGGCCTTGGGAACCAGCCGCTGCACCAGATGGGCAAGGGAATAAATGGAACGCACGCGGTCGTGAACAAAAAAGACTTGACCGTTGCGGGCCAGTTCCGCCTCAATCGCCTGCCGGATGACGTCTTCGTCGAACTCCAGGACAAAGGTTTTGATGGGCTGGCGCTCCT
Source organism: uncultured Smithella sp. (assembly GCA_964589235.1). Taxonomy (GTDB): domain Bacteria; phylum Desulfobacterota; class Syntrophia; order Syntrophales; family Smithellaceae; genus UBA8904. Next base: position 8,309 of record CAZPTW010000027.1, read on the forward strand.
CGGGCGGGGTGTTGATGATGGATAGATCGCGGATGCCCACCAAAGACAGATGCAGCGTGCGCGGGATCGGTGTCGCCGAAAGCGTCAACACATCCACCAGGGTGCGCATTTTTTTCAGTTTTTCCTTGTGCGCGACGCCAAAGCGCTGTTCTTCGTCAATGATCACCAGTCCCAGATTTTTGAAGGCGACGTCTTTTTGTAAGAGTCGATGCGTGCCAATGACGATGTCGACCCGCCCCAAACGCACATCCTCGATGATTTTTTTTTGTTCGGCGGCGCTTTTAAAACGGTTGAGCACTTCCACGCGGATGGGAAAATCCGCCAGACGCCTGGAAAACGTGGTGTAATGCTGCTCGGCCAAAATGGTGGTGGGAACCAAAACCGCGGTCTGCCGGCCGTCCATGACGGATCGAAACGCGGCGCGTAGAGCGACTTCCGTTTTGCCGAATCCTGCGTCTCCGCAGATCAGCCGATCCATCGGTTTGACGTCATCCATGTCCGCGTGGATGTCTTCAATGGCTTTGGCTTGGTCGGGGGTTTCCTCAAAGTCGAAGGTCGAACAGAATTCCTCGTAGAGGCGGTCCGGTGGCGCGAACGATCGCCGTTCCATCGCTTCGCGCGCGGCATAGATCGCCGCCAGTTCCTCCGCCACGTCGCGCACGGATTTTTTGACCCGTTCCTTGACGGCGTCCCATGATGCGCCGCCCATTTTGTCCACCTTGGGCGTATAGCCTTCCGGGCCCAGGTATCGCTGGATTTTATCCAGGGCGTTGACCGGCAAATAGAGCTTGTCGCTGTCGGCGTATTCGATCACGAGGAAATCGTTTTCGATTTTTCCCACGGTGATTTTTTGCAGGCCGAAATAACGGCCGATGCCGAAATCCGTGTGGACGACAAAATCGCCGTCTTTCAGATCGCCGAAGGATTTCAGGAAATAGCCCTCGCGTGCCGGGCGCGCGCGGCGGCGCGGGGTTTTGCGGACGAAGATGTCCTCTTCGCTCAAAATCGCGAGCCCCAGAGATTCGCTCACGAAGCCGCTCGAGATTTTCCCGTGGGTCAAATGCAAAACCGCGCCCGCGGACCCGCGGATCATGGGAAGCAAGCCGCCCTCCGAGGTCAAGGGCTCAACCGGCGACAGATAGGAGGATAGTAGATGCCTCATGCGCGCGGCATCTTCGGGCGTGGGAGAAATAAAAAAAACACGCAAGTTTTGATCGATCCATCGGCGGATGGCCTCCGCGGTCAGTCGCAGGAGCGCTTCCTCGCGCAGTTCGCCTTCCTGCGGGCGGGCGATGAAGGTCTCGGACCGCGCGGCGATGTCCACCGTCGGGGTGCCGGAGTCGCTTTGACCGTCGAGTGTCAGGCCGGCAAAGAAAATCTTTTGCATCCTTTCAATGCGGGCTGAAAGCGATGGTTCATCCAAATAGAGGCTCGAACTTTCGAGATAAAAGTTCCCGGAGGCTTTGGCCTTGAACAGCAGCTTGTCGATGCCGGCTTTTGCCTCCTCTTGGGTTTTGGCGATCGCCGCCGGATCGTCGAGGATCAAAAGGGTGTTGGGGGGAAGATAATCGAACAACGAGGAAAGATGTTGTCGGCCGAATTCCGCCGTATCGTAATCTTCGTAAAAAAGGGGGAGAAAGATCGGATTCACGGAGGCGGCGGTTTGTTCTTGCAGCGTGTCCACCAGACGGCGGCGCAGCTCGCGTGGCAGGTCCAACTCGTCGGCGCGTCGTTTGACGTTTCGCACGGCGCGGGCCAACCCCTCGGCGCTTGCCAGAATTTCGGATGCCGGCCCGATGACGAAAGCGTCGACGGGGTCACGGGAGCGCTGGGAGGCGGGATCAAATCGGCGGATCGATTCGATGTCATCACCTGACATTTCCAAACGCAGAGGCGTCGCTTCCGTCGGCGGAAAGATATCCAGGATATGGCCGCGGAGGCTGAAATCACCCGGTTCCTCCACGAGGGAGACGCGCTTGTAGCCGCCGGTCTGAAGGACGGCCGGGATGTCTTCAAGAATCAATGTGTCCCCCCGGGAAAGGATTTTCAAATACGCCTGAAATTCGGCAAGCGGCATAATTTTCTGGCTGCATGCCGCCAGGCAGGTGACGACGATGCTCTTGGGATCCACCAGGAGGCGGGCCAGAACATTGAGCCGGGCGAGTTCTTCCTCTCGTTGCAGGGCGAACATGTCGATGGAACGAAAGTCAAGCGGCGGATAGTGCAAAACGACGTCCGGTCCTAAAAACAAAGACAGATCCCGGGCAAAAGACAAAGATTCCCGAGGTGTCGCGCAGATGACGGTCATGGGTTGCGAAAGACGATCGAACATAAGCGCCGTGACATAAGGTTTGGCGGCGCCCGAGGCGTTGGTGATCTCGACGGCTGGCGGATGCGACGCGATCAACGCCAAGAGCTTGTGGAGAGGGGCCGCTTCTTCATGGATTTTCTTGTCGATGATTTTTCTCAAGGATCAAAACCCGAAAACAAGCGGTTACGGTATCGCCAGCATGGCGTCAAGCGCGCGTCTCGCGGCAAAGCGAACATCGCCGGAAACCGTGATCCGCGGCTGTAATGTTTCCAGCGATCGCTCAATATCATCGAGCGTGATTTTTTTCATGTCGACGCAATGCAGTTCGGGCGAGGCCAAAATGAACGTTTTATCCGGAACGCGCTTTTGGAGTTCTGTGAGGATGCCCTCTTCCGTACCGATGATGATTTCTTGGGCTTGGGTCTTCCGGGCGAACTGAAGGATCGCGGAAGTGGAACCGACAAAATCGGCCAGCGCGAGCACGTCAGGCCGGCATTCGGGATGCGCCGAGAAAACCGCCCGTGGATGCCTGTTTTTTTGTTCCAAAACCATTTCTACGCTCAGCGCTTGATGGACGGGGCAGCACCCGTCCCAGGCGACGATGTCGCGGCCCGTGCGTTTTGCGGTATACCGTGCCAGATTTCCATCGGGGAGCATCACGATGCTTTTGGCCGCTGGGATCGAGGCGGTCACCTGAATCGCGTTGGAGGAGGTGCAGCAGATGTCGCAGGCCGCTTTGACGTCCGCCGTGGAATTGATATAAGTGACAAAAACGGCGTCCGGATGTTGGTTGCGCATCGCCGCAACCGCCTGGGGGGTTGCCATATCGGCAAGCGGGCAACCCGCGTCTTCGCGGGGGAACAAAATCATTTTCTCCGGACAGAGAATCGCCGCGCTTTGCGCCATGAAGTGAACGCCGGCAAAAACGATCACGCGCGCCTCCGAACGCGCCGCCGCCTGTGAAAGCGCCAATGAATCGCCCAGGACGTCGGCGATCTCTTGAATTTCAGGGCGGACATAGTAATGGGCCAGAAGCAGGCCCTTTCTTTCAGAGATCAACCGCCGGATTTTTTCTTGTTTTTTCGTCATTCAACACATCCTCGAGCATATTTTGCGCAACACCTAACCTAAAAACCCCGAGACTTCAAGAACAAAGGCAACGCCCCTGCCGCCGATTGACCATTGACACATCGTCGTCGGTTTGGTTAATTATGTTAAGTTTAATATAAGTGGGTTCAAGAGATGATATCGGTGGAAAAAGCGTATGAGATCGTTTTGGCGAATTGCAGGCCGATGGCTTTGGAGAAAGTCGGTCTGCTGGAGGCGTTGGGACGCGTTATTGGAGAGGATGTGTACGCCCGACGAGACCTTCCTTCCTTCGACAATTCCGCCAAGGACGGCTACGCCGTCAGGGCGGAGGATACCAAAGGAGCCTGCGCGTCAAAACCCGTTTTGCTGCGGGTGATCGAGACGATCGCGGCTGGCGTCATTCCCCGCAAGACCGTTGGAAAAGGTCAGGCCGCGCGGATCATGACCGGCGCTGTTCTTCCCAGAGGCGCAAACGCGGTGGTCTGTCGAGAAGATGTGGACGAATCCGTCGAAATGGTTTCTGTGAAAAGATCCGTGACGGCGGGAAGGGATGTCCGTCTCATGGGTGAGGATGTGCAAAAAGGCCAAAGGGTCATTCAAGCGGGGAGCGTTTTGCGGCCCGCCCACATCGGTATGCTCGCGGCGTTGGGCAGGCCGTTTGTAGCGGTTTACCGCAGACCCTCGGTGGCGATAATGTCCGCCGGTGACGAACTGGTCGACATTGAAACCGATCCGCCGGACGGCAAAATCGTCAATTCCAACGGCTACGCGTTGGCGGCGCTCGTCAAGGGGTTAGGAGGCGTTCCGATCCTTTGCCCCATCCTCCGCGATCGAAAAGCGGATATTGAAAAGGCCTTCGAACAGGTGAAACGCGCCGATGTGGTCCTCTCCTCCGGCGGCGTATCCGTGGGGGACTTCGATTTTGTCAAGGACGTTATGAATCAGAACGGTCATACCCTTCTCTTCTGGCGGGTGGCCATGAAACCGGGAAAGCCTATGGCTTTCGGCTTTCTGGGTGATACACCGATTTTCGGTTTACCGGGCAACCCCGTTTCTGTGTTGGTCACGTTTGAACAATTCGTCCGTCCGTTCCTGCTGAGGATGCAGGGGCATCGATGCATTCAACGGAAGACGCGGAAAGCGGCGGTCGATCAGGATATAACCAAAGAGGCGGGGATGAGACATTTTCTGCGTGCCGTGGTGACAAATGAGAAGGGGCGCTATGTCGCCCGCCTGACCGGTTCCCAGAGCTCGGGTGTTCTGCAGTCCATGGTCCAAGCCAACGCCTTCATCGTTTTGGATGAAAACACCGTCTCCATCAAGAAAAATGAAAAAATCACCGTGCAGGTTTTGGACAACAGCCTCATTTGATTTGTTTGAGTTTTGTGCGCCGAATCAAGAAAAGAGAAAAGGGATTGTAGGATGCCTTTCATGGGGCAAAGCTTATGGAGCGGGCTTCAGCGGGCTCGATGAAGGACGTTGAGGCGAAGACCTCAGGAGCAATCCTCGAGTGTCGTTCACTGACTTTGAAATCTGAATAGGGGAGGGCGGGCCGTGTCACCACGCGTCTGGATAGTCAAAAAGGGCTGTCGGGCGATTCCAACCGGTTGCATCCGGGCGGCGCCATATAAAATGCGTCTCAGAACAAAGGGGCCGACGACATGGCCTGTGGCGCCCCTTGTTACCATTCAAAGGCGGGCGTTGAGAATGGACAACACTTTGCGAATGGTTTCACGGGTGAACTTTTTGCAGGTGACCAGTACATTTTCCTCTATGAATTTTTTGCGTCCTTCTTCTGTGGCCAGGTCGCAATCAATGAGTTTCATGCAGTTGGTCGATCCGAATGTCCCATTAAACCAGGAAACGAGCTCCTGAATCGGTGGATAGCTCTGATCCAGCGGGAGGGATGGATTGTCGCGCCCGAAAAAGATGTTGAGCGCCATGACGCCTCCGATGAGAGCGCAGCAGGCGCCCTGCGTGCGCGACATGCCGCCGC